>JALYTM010000196.1:3173-4112 GCA_030854305.1 Candidatus Dormiibacterota bacterium | reverse complement strand
ACGGCGGACAATGCGCTGATGCCCGTGGTGCCGCCTCGATCGTGACCCGCCTCAGCCTGCTCTTCCTCCGCGTCTACCGGGTGACCATCGGACCGGTGTTCGGTGCCATGTCCGGGTGCCGGTACGAGCCCACCTGCTCGCAGTACGGGTACGAGGCGATCGAGCGCTTCGGCGCCCGGCGTGGCTGGTGGCTGGCTCTCCGCCGGATCGGCCGCTGCCACCCGTTCCACGAGGGCGGCATCGACCTGGTGCCCGATGAGTACGTCAGCTGGCGTGAAGCCCGCCGCCGCTCGGTTCTCTCCAAGGGCTCGATCTGATGCCCATGACAGGGTCGATCTTCGACGCGCTGGGCGTGCCGTTCCAGTACTGCCTCGAGGGCCTGACCAATCTGTTCAGCGCCGTCGGTCCCCTCAAGTTCGTCGGCGCCTTCGGGCTGGCGGTGGTCGCCACCACGATCATCATTCGCGGTGCGCTGTTCCCCATCTTCGGCTGGCAGCTGCGCACCAGCCGGCGGATCCAGGCCGAGCAGCGGCTGATCGCACCCCAGCTGGCCGCTCTCCGCAAGAAATACAAGGGAGAGCCGGCGAAGCTCAGCGAGGAGATGAAGAAGCTCTACGCGGAGCACCAGGTCTCCCCGTTCAGCAGCCTGTCGGGATGCCTGCCGGCGCTGGTGCAGATGCCGGTGCTGATCGGCCTCTACCGCGGCATCACAGCGGCGACGGAGCATCTCACCACCACCGGCCACGGGTTCCTCTGGATCCACGACGTCTCGGCGTCGGCGGCCGCCCAGTGCTGCGCTGTCGCGGCCAAGGCCGGGGTCCCGGCGAGCACCAACTGGGGCAACCTCCTCAGCGCCCCGGAGGTGCTGATCCTGCCCCTCCTGGCCGGCCTGTTCACGTTCGCGCAGTCGCGGATGATGATGCCGCCGCCGAGGCCGGA
>JALYTM010000196.1:0-3163 GCA_030854305.1 Candidatus Dormiibacterota bacterium | reverse complement strand
AACGCACCATGGCCAACGTCACCAAGCAGATGTCGATCATCTTCCCGGCGATCATCTTCATCATGGGCCTCAACTTCCCGCAGGGCCTGGCGCTGTACTGGGTGACCGGCACGCTGTTCATGGTCATGCAGCAGTACCACCTCGTCGGGTGGGGCTCGCTCAAGGTTCCGTCCTGGGTGCCGGGAGCGCATCGGACCACCGCGCTGTCCTACCCCAAGCACACTCCCGCGACTCCGGCGACCAAGGGCGCGGCGGCGAAAACCACAGCCACCAAGGGAAGCACCGGGCAGGCGGCGATCGTTCCCACCCGCAACGGCAGCGGCGGCAGGAAGGCGACAACCACCAATGGATCGAAGCCGTCGACCGGCTCAGAGCCGGCCACCGCGCCGGCCACGCCCACCACGCCGGCGGCGAGCCGCCCACCCAGACGACGAAACAACAGGCGACGCCGCTAGCTGCGAGCGGCGACGCGCAGCGACGAGCCAGGAGAACAGGGAATGAACGAGTCACACCAGGCCACCGGGCCGGCGGCAGCCACGCCGTCCGCCGAGGCCACCGGCGCGAGCATCGAAGAGGCCACCGAGAAGGCGCTCGCCCAGCTCGGGATCGGCCGTGACGAGGCAGTCGTCGAGGTGCTCGCGCGCGGCGGCGCGCGCGCCGTCCCCGGTGAGTTCCTCAGCTCCAGCGAGGCCCGAGTTCGAGTCAGCCGTATCGACGCCCACACCGCGCGAGGCCGGCTGGTCCTGGCCGAGCTCCTCGAGCAGATGGAGATCCCTGCCCGGACCTCGGTCCGACGAGGCAGCAGCCCACGCGCCGGCGACGTTGAGGCGCCGCTGATCATCGAGGTCAACGGTGACGACCTCGGCCTGCTGATCGGCTGGCGCGGGGAGACGCTTCGCGCCCTCCAGACCACCGTCAACCTGATGATGGGCGACGAGGAGGCCGAGGGCCGCCGCCTGATCCTCGACGTCGAGCGGTACCGGGCGCGGCGCGAGGAGCAGGTGCGCGAGCTGGCCGAACGGCTCGCCGAGCGGGTCAAGGCCAGCGGCGAGCGCTACACGCTGGATCCGATGCACGCCTACGAGCGCCGCATCATCCACCTCACCCTCCAGGACGACGACGGCGTCCGCACGGAGAGCTCCGGCAAGGAGCCGGCCCGGCGCGTGGTCATCCACCCCACCGGCCCGGCTCGCGGCGAGGTCGTCGCCGAGCGGCCGCAGTTCGGACGCCGGCGCTGGTAGTCGCGGCCGACCCCGGGTACGAACGCCGCGTTCTCCAGCATGGCGTGCGCCTGTTGATGGCGCCCATGCGCGAGCGCGCGTCGGTCAGCGTCGCTTTCATGTTCGGCACCGGCTCACGCGTGGAGACCACCGCGACCTGCGGCCTCGCTCACTTCATCGAGCACATGGTGTTCAAGGGCGGCGAGCGCCATCCGAGCGCCCGCAGCATCAGTGAGGCGGTCGAGGGAGTCGGCGGCGTTCTCAACGCCTCGACCGACCGCGAGGCGACCATCTTCTGGGCCAAGGTGCCGTCGCCGCGCGTGGGCGTGGCCGTCGACGTGCTCGGCGACATGCTCTTTTGCCCGCGGCTGCTCGACGACGACGTCGAGCGCGAGCGGCAGGTGGTGATCGAAGAGCTGCGCATGTATGAGGACAGCCCGCAGGACCACGTCCAGACGCTGTTCGACGCGGTGATGTGGCCGGACCATCCGCTGGGTTGGGACGTCGCCGGCACCGAGGCGACGGTGCTGTCGTTCACGGCCGACGACTGCCGGCGCCACATGGCGGCGAACTACCGTCCTGACAACCTGGTCATCTCGGTCGCCGGGGCCATCGACCCCGATGAGGTCGGTGAGCAGGTCAGTGCCGCGCTAGCCTCCTGGGGCCAGGGTGGGCGCAACTCCGGGCCGGCGCCTGCACCTGCCACGGCGCCGCACGGGCCGCCACTCTCCCTGCTGGAGAAGCGCACCGGCCAGGCCAACATCGTTCTCGGTGCCCGGTCACCCTCATATCGCGACGAGCGTCGCTTTGCTGCGGACATCCTCAACGTTGTGCTGGGTGAGGGAATGTCCAGCCGCCTCTTCCTCGAGCTTCGCGAGGAGCAGGGCCTGGCCTACGACGTGCACTCATTCCAGACCAGGACGTCCGACAGCGGCGCGCTGGCTGTGTCGCTCGGCTGCGAGCCCCGTCGGGCCGCGGTGGCCGTGCCCGCCGCGATCACCGAGATGAGGCGCCTGGCCACCGACCGGGTGCCGGCGGCGGAGCTCGAGCGTGCCAAGGAGTACGCCCAGGGACGGCTGGCGGTCCAGCTCGAGGGCACCTCGGCGCTGTGCAACCACCTCGGTCAGCAGGAGCTGCTCAGCGGCGAGATCCTGATGGCCTCCGACATCGACGCACGGTTGCGCGACGTCCGCGCCGAGCACCTCCGTGAGCTCGCCGCCTCCATCCTCGACGGCGGCCTGCGCGCGGCCATCATCGGTCCGTTCCGGAGCCGGCAGCGGTTCCTCGAGGCGCTCGCCGCCGCCTGACCACGTGGTGTGGCCGCCAACTTCCGATATCGTCTCGGCGCAGCCGGCCCAACCACGACAGTGAGATTCATCGAATGCAGACAGAGCGGACGCTTGTCCTCGTCAAACCCGATGCCGTCCAGCGCGGCCTCATCGGCGAGATCGTCGGCCGCCTCGAGCGTCGCGGCCTGCACCCGGTGGCGCTCAAACTGACCACGGTCAGCCGTGACGTCGCCGAGCGGCACTACGCGGAGCATCGCGAGAAGCCGTTCTTCGGCGGCCTCGTCGACTTCATCACCTCCTCCCCGTTGGTGGCGATGGTGTGGGAAGGACCGGGTGCGGTGGCGATGGTTCGCTCGATGATGGGTGCCACCAACCCCGCCGCGTCCGTACCGGGGACGATCCGCGGCGATCTCGCCGTGAGTCTGGGGATGAACGTGGTGCACGGCAGCGACTCGGTGGAGAGCGCCGCCCGCGAGGCGGCGATCTTCTTCGACGAGGCCGAGCTGGTCGACTGGCGCAGCGTGACACGTCCCTGGGTCGACGACTCCTGACGGACGAGGGCTCAGGCCGCCCCTCGGGCGCGCCGGCGCCTTCGCCTGCGCGGGAACGCGGCCACGGGCAGCAGCGCCACCGTGGCCGGGGTCAGTGGGGCGC
>JALYTM010000195.1 GCA_030854305.1 Candidatus Dormiibacterota bacterium | reverse complement strand
CACAGCCCCTTGCGCTCGCTGCGTAAGTAAGGCAAACGCTCAGGCTACGGCCTGACGTCGACCGTCCACTCGATCGTGGTGGGCGGACCCGACGTTAATACCAGCGATCTCGCCCTCCGCCGGCGTCACGGCGACGGAGGGGACGTACACCGTGACTGGCCGATTCGGAGCCCGGTCCCAGGGCGCCGCGCCGGCGAGATGAAAACCGGGACTACGCTCGTAGATGTCACGTTGGACGCGGCTTCGGACCCGGGTTCGATTCCCGGCGCCTCCACCAGGGTGCGAATACGGAAAGGGCGGTTTCGGCGGGGTTTGCCCCCTACCCTGCCCCCCACTGGCTCAGAAGCTCGTCCATCACGGCGGCTGATTCCCGCTGCACGTCGGGGTGACGTGCGAGTAGAGGTCGAGCGTGATCGCCACCGTCGAGTGGCCGAGCATCTCGCTGACGATCTTCGCGTGGAGGTCAGTCGTCGACAACCACCACGTGCAGCTCCCCGGGGCCGTGGACACCACGCGTCAGGGTCATCTCGATGTCCGCACTCCGCGATGGACCGGTGATGAAAACCACCTGACTGGGCATCCCTCCCGGCCAGAAGTCCTCGGTGTGGCGGAGCACGTCACCGGGAGCGGCGACCAGCTGCGACCTCCGCGCAACCACGACGCACGAAGGAGGGAACAAGCTGACGCTGCGACCCTTCGCGGACCGGGCGTCGACGACAACGCTCCCCGTCGCGGCCACCAGCGCTACGCAGCCGACCACCGTGACGGCGGCCTCCGACGCCGCGCGCAGCCCGCACTCGGGCCAGCGTCGCCCTTCCAATCCAAGTGCTTCGACATCTGGCTCGCAGCTGAGAACGACGGGGGCGCGGGTGCCGATGATCCCCACCACGACCTCGCGAGCCGCGGCCGGGTCAGCCGCTCGATGGACACTTCCCCCGAGGGCCTCCAATGCCTCCCTGAACACATCCACACCCTCGGTGTCGATGGCGAACACCACAGGTGGCGGCAGCTCATCGACAGCGATGATGCTCCGCCGGGGCGGCAGCACCGATACGGCCGCGGCGTGTCGAAGCCTCGTGAGGAACGCCTCCTTCTCCCCCATCAGCGGTCCTTCCTCATCGTGTTGCCCTTCGGCGTCGCTGCCGGAAGTGTGCGCGTCCGAAACCATGCACCAGCCCATCCAGGGCCCCCGCGAGCCCGGCGGACAACCGGCAGAACTGCCTTTGCCGCGATCCGCGTGGAGGCATAGCCAAGCGTCGAGCCCCACGCCGCTGACCACGCTGAGAACCCAGCCCGCTTGACCGTTCCGATGTCAGACGAATCCCGCCGGCGCAGACCGAGAAGCATGTCGACAAGTGGTATCCCCACCGGGCAGACCTCGACGCATGCCCCGCACAGCGACGAGGCGTTGGCAAGTTCTCGCGATTCGCTGTCCTCCGGATGCAGCAGAGGGGTCAGCACCGCGCCGATGGGACCCGGATACACCGAGCCATAGCTGTGGCCGCCGACGTTGCGATAGACAGGACACACGTTGAGGCACGCGCCACAACGAATGCAGTCCAAGACCTCGCGGAACTCAGAACCGAGGATCCGAGTGCGGCCGGCATCGAGGACGATGACGTGCAGCTCCTCCGGTCCATCGAGCTCGTCCGCCTGCCGGGTGCCCGTGATCAGGTTTGTGTATGACGTCAGCCGCTGGCCCGTCGCTGAGCGGGCGAGCAGGGCGAGCATGACATCGAGCTCGGCCCAGCTGGCCACGATCCGCTCCATACCCATGATGGCGATGTGAACGGGGGGCACGCTGGTCACCATCCGGCCGTTCCCCTCGTTGGTCACCAGGCAGATGGAGCCGGTGTCTGCCACCGCGAAGTTGACGCCTGAGACGCCGACGTCGGCGGTGAGGAACGCGCTGCGCAGCCGCTCACGCGCGTACGCCGCCTCCGCGGGGATGTCGGGAGGGATCGGCCGACCCGCATCCTCGGTGAACAGTGACGAGACGTCCTGGCGGTCCTTCTGGATGGCCGGGACGATGATGTGTGCCGGTGACTCGTGCGCGAGCTGGATGATGAACTCACCGAGGTCACTCTCGAGGACCTCGACGCCGTCCTGCTCGAGCGCTTCGTTGAGGTGAATCTCCTCGCTCGCCATCGACTTTCCCTTGACGACGAACCGCGCGCCGCGGCGGCGAAGGATCGCCCGGACTGCGCCCACCGCCTCGTCGGCATCGGTTGCCCAATGGACCTTGCCGCCACGGGCTTCGAGGTTGGTCGCCCAGCGCTCCAGAAGGTCGGGTAGCCGCTCCACCGAGCGGTACCGGATCGCCCGGGCGACGTTGCGCACCCCCTGTGGGTCGGCCAGGTCGGTGAACGCGTGCTCGCGACCTTCGACCATCTGCCCGGTGACGTTGCGCACAGCCGCCCGCAGGCGTATGTCGCGAAGCGCGACATGGGCGCGGGCTGTGAACGCAGGTGCGTCAGCCACCGTCGAGCACTTCGGCGATGTGACGCGCGTCGATGTCCAGCCCACGCCGCTCTGCCCGACCTTGGAGATGCAGCATGCACGAATAGTCGCAGCCGACGATGCGACGGACACCGGTGGCGACGACGGCATCGAGCTTCTCGTCTGCCATCGCAGTGGAGATCTCGGGTAGCTTGACTGAGAACGTGCCGCCGAAGCCGCAGCACAGTTCGGCGCCGTCGAGGTCCACCACAGTGATCCCATCTGCGGCGAGAAGGCGGCGCGGCGCATCGTGGATACCGAGCTCGCGGAGCATGTGGCAGGAATCGTGGTAGACGACGCGATTGTGGCCGTCTGCGACACGACTGGAGGCGGCATGTGGACCGAGGAAGGCCGAGAGCTCGGTGACTCGCTCGGCCGCCGCAATCGCAGCGGCCTCGTCGCGGGTACCGCGGAAGAGCTCCGGCCAGAACTCGATCATCATCGTCGCGCACGAACCCGAAGGGACGATCACCGGGCCGGTGGTGGCGGCAAGCGCACGCAGAGTGTGCCGTGCCACCCGGCGGGCGGCCGTGGTGAGCCCCGTGTTCCACGCCGGCTGCCCGCAGCACGTCCCGCCCCGAACCGGCACGGGGCGATAGCCATAGCGGCGGAGGACGCCGAACACGGCAGCACCGATATCCGGCCGAAGCTGATCAACCAGGCACGTGGTGAACACGTGGACGACTTCGCCGGTCGGCGGGGCCGGCACCTGCCCAGCGCTCATCGCCGAGCTGCCCGGGCTTGGTGTGTCATCGATGCGCAGCGTCATCGCGGCACCATCCACGACAGCACTGTCGACTGCAGGAAACGATCAGCACCATGGCGGCAAGGAAGAGGGGACTCCAACGCGCCACCGAGCGGAAGAGCTTGCCTTCCTGGCCGTGCAAGACGACAGCGCTGGCACCGATCGCAAGATTCTGCGGCGAGATCATCTTGCCAAGCACGCCTCCCGAACTGTTGGCCGCGGCTAACAGGACCGGCGACAGATGCGCCTGCTTGGCGGCCGTGACCTGCAGGGCGCCGAACAGGGAGTTCGAGGACGTATCGGACCTTGTGACGGCGACACCGAGCCACCCGAGTATCGGCGAGATGATCACGAAGACGCCACCGGCACCGGCAACCCACTTGCCGAGGGTAATGGTCTCGCCCGACAGGTTCATGACATACGCCAGGGCGAGGACACAGGCGACGGTGAGAATCGCCCAACGGAGCTGCCGCAGCGTTCGCCCGTAGGCGCGCAGCGCGTCAGCCACGCTCACGCGCAGCGCGACGATTGTGAGCACTCCAGCGATGAGGAGAAGAGAGCCCGCCGCGGGGAGCCAGTTGAGGGTGAAGGTTTCCAGGCTGGCCGGCTTGCCCGTGGCGCCGACCACATGGAGCCCGGGCCAGGTGAACTTCCTGGTGGTCTTGGCCAGCAGGTTGCTGATCAACCCGAGCTGCGCCAGACCGAACACGGCGACGATGATGAGGTAGGGGGCGTACGCCCTGGCGACATCCGCACGGGTGTCGTGGAGGAGCGCCGCTCCGGGTCCATCCGGCAGCGCCCCGCGGCTCGGCCCCACCAGCGCGCGACTGCCGTCGCCGGTGGCCGGCGACCAGAACCGCAGCGTGAC
>JALYTM010000194.1:3333-4162 GCA_030854305.1 Candidatus Dormiibacterota bacterium | reverse complement strand
GTGCTGCGCCAAGACGCCGGCGACAAGCGCCGCCTGGTTGTACCCGCGCACAGCCTGGCGTCGCGGACCCAGTGGAACCGGCACGACCAGCGCGCCCGCACACGGTGGCGTCAGGCGCTCCGACGCCACGTCGGCGAGGATGCGCAGCGCGCTGCGCGCGTCGCGGAACTTGCCGCGATGGAGCACCGTCCGAACCACACCCCCGTAGGGAAAGGCGACCTGCGTCTGCGCCATCCGCGGGTGAGGCAGCGCCGCCACCGCTGCCTGGCATCGGCGGCACAACGGCACGCCGACACGGTCACACCCGGCGCAGCGCACCGGCGCCAGCGCATCGAGAATCGAGACTGCCGGTAACCACATTTCTGTGTATGATACACAGTTCTGAGGTAGTCAGCCATGGCCGAGCCGACCGCTACGCGCGCTGCGCCGCCAGGTACACGAGCGTTGCCTTCACCCGCCGGTGGGTGTCGGGCTCCTCGGTCAGCCCCAGCTTGGAAAAGATGGCGTTGATGTGCTTCTCCACAGCCCGGTCGGTCAGCGACAGCACAGCCGCGACACCGGCGTTGTTGCGTCCCTGCGCCACCTGCGAGAGCACCTCGCGCTCGCGCGGCGTCAGATCCGCCAGCGGGGAGTCCTTGGCCGACGTGCGCGCCGCCACCAGCACCTCGACCACTCGCGGGTCGATGACCGACCCACCGCCGGCCACCTCGCGGATGGCCCGCACCAGCTGTTCGATGTCCGATACGCGCTCCTTCAGCAGGTACGCGCGCCCGGCCGCGCCGTTCTCGAGCAGGGCGAGCACGTACTCCGGCTCGGCGTACTGGCTGAG
>JALYTM010000194.1:0-3323 GCA_030854305.1 Candidatus Dormiibacterota bacterium | reverse complement strand
TGGCTGAGCAGCACCACGCCCACCGACGGGCGCTCTGCTCGCAGACGGTTGGCTGCGCGCAAGCCTTCGTCCGTGCCCGTCGGGGGCATGCGGATGTCGGTGACCACGACATCGGGTTGCTGCTCCTCGATGGCTCGCTCCAGCTCGGGCAGGTCGCGACACACGGCGACCAGCTCGACGTCCTCCGCCATCCCGAAGAGCTGTGCCAAACCTTCTCGCAGCAGGTAGTTGTCCTCGGCGAGGACCACGCGCAGCATCACGCGGCGAGGATAGGTGAGGCGGTTGCCGGTGAGGGGGGCACCTCACCGCAGTGGTGATGCTGGCACCCTTGGGGATCCGTGGGCAAGGCTCTACCCTGTACACACAATGACTGTGCGAGTGCTGATCGTGGACGACCAGGAGCCCTTCCGGGCGGTGGCCCGTGCGGTTGTCGAGCTCACCGACGGATTCGACGTGGTGGGCGAGGCGGAGAGCGGCGAGGAGTCAATCACCGCCGCACAGACGCTGAACCCCGAGCTGGTGCTGATGGACGTCAACCTGCCGGGCATCAGTGGCCTGGAGGCAACCCGGCGCATCCTCGCCGCCCACGCCGCCGGGCCGCCGGTGGTGGTGCTCGTGCTCTCCACGTACGAGGCCGCCGAGTACGGTCCGCAGGCGGAGGAGGTGGGGGCGGCGTGCTTCATCCCCAAGTCGGAGTTCAGCCCGGAGCGACTCACCGACGCCTGGGCGTCAGCCGGACACAGCACCGGCCGGGTCGCCTCCGGCTGACTTCCCGACAGTGGGCGGTTTGCAAGGCGCGCCGCTCAGCCGCTGGCGGCCGCGACCGTGTGCAGCACGCCGCGCACCGTTGTGCCGCCTCCGACGACGGAGGTGACCTCGATCTCGCCGCCGAGGGCGTCGAAGCGGTCGATCATGTTGCCGAGCCCAGCACCCTTCACCGTGACCGCCGCGTCGAAGCCCACCCCGTCGTCGACGATCTCGAATCGCAGCTCGTTTTCCCGGTCGCGGAGCCTGATCACCACCGAGGATCCCTGGGCGTGCTTCTGGATGTTCTGCAGCGCCTCCAGCACCGAGAAGTACACCGCCGCCTCCACGTCCTGCGAGTAGCGCCCGATCCCCTCGGCGTCCACGGTGATGGGCACGGTCGCCTTGCGCGCCTGCGATGCGATGGCCACCGCGAGGCCCTTGTCGGCGAGCAGCGGCGGGTAGATCCCCCGAGCCAGGTCGCGCAGTGTCTCCAGCGCCTCGTCGGCGTCGCCCTTCAACTGCCCCAGGGTGAGCTTGGCCCGTTCCGGGTCGCGGCCCAGGAGCATCTCCACCAAGCCCAGCTTCACCTTGAGGGCCACGAGGTGCTGCTGGGCGCCGTCGTGGAGGTTGCGCTCCAGGCGCCGCCTCTCCTCGTCCTGCGCGCTCACCAGCCTCTGCCGGGACGCGCGCAGGTCCTCCAGCCGCGCCTCCAGGTCGCTGGTCAGACCCACGTTCTTCAGCACCAGGCCCGCCTGCCCGGCAAGGTGTGTCAACAGGTTCTCCTCCACCGGGGTGAGCGCCTCGCCGCTGCGCTTGGTCACCCCCAGCGCCCCCAGCAGGTCTCCCTGGTGGGACACTGCCACCAGCCGGCTGGCGCCGTTCATGGGCGGCAGGTCACCGTTCACCGCGGCCAGGGACTCGGCCAGCCCCGCCTCCACCGGCCACACCGCCGCATCCCGCCAGGTGCTGCCGCTGCGCAGCCACACATCGGCGCGCTGCGCTCCCGTCCCCTCTGCCAGCACCCGCGCCATGCGCGGCATCACGTCGTCCACCGCGTACGACTCGGCCACCCTCTCGGAGAACTGCGAGAGCACCTCGTACGGCGTCGCCCGCTTCCCGTACACCAGCCGGTTGGCCACCTTCTGCACCCGCTCGCGCACCGGCTGGAAGCCCACCGCCACGATCGCGGTGGCCAGGATCGACAGCCCCAGGTTGGGCTTGCCTCCCCCTCCGATCAGCGCCCCGATACCCACCGCGATGCCCACGTACACCGCCGTGATGAACACCGCCAGCGACCCGTACACCAACGTCCGGCTGATCACCAGGTCGATGTCGTACAGCCGGTACTTGAAGATGGCGACGCCGGTGGCAATCGGGAGGGCGGCCCCGAAGCCGATGCCCAGCGCCAGTCCGCCGACCCATGTCGGCAAACCGGGGTCGAAGAGTGACGCGACGCTGGTCAGGACCACGCCGATGCCGCTGACGGCGACCGCGTATGCGATCCACTTCAACTGCTGGCGCACATCGCCGCGCGACCGGCGCAGCCGCACCACCGGCGCCGTAGCAGCCGCCGCGAAGACGAGATACCCCGGCACCCACGCGATTGCCAGCGCACCGAGCACGAGCGCGATCGGACCGCCGCCCCCAGCGCCGATGGGATTGTTCGGTATGGCGTACGGCACGTTGGCAACCTGCAGAGGGCCGGGGGCAAACATGCCCGAGATGACTCCGAGAACTGCGAGCACCATCGCCGCACCCGCCAGCGGCCGCCACCTCGGCGTTGGAACGTGCCCATCGGGCACGTAGAGCATGAGCAGGGCGATGGCACCAGTGGGGAACAACACGTACTGCGACCACGACGTGAACCAGATGGCCCACACTGCACCGGGAAGAGCGCCGTGCCGTGTCGCGAGGGCGTACAGCGCGTACTCACTGGCGACTCCGCTCATTCCCGTGAAAACCGCGACGAAGAGGAACAGCCACCCGGTGATGTTTCGTGGCTGCCGAGACGTCACCAGGGCTCCGAGCACCGCGTAGCTCACCGAGACCACGATGAACGGCACGTCGGACACCGTTGTCGCCGTGAGACCGTTGGCGGCAATCAACGCTGCCGTTGCAATCGCCATCGCCACCGCGAGCGCGGCGCAAGCCACGCCGAGGAGCGTTGTCGGCGATCGCCGGAGGTCGCCCGTCACGCCGGCACCGCGACGCGAACCGGCAATGACAAGGTCCCAACCAGCGTCGTTCCACGTCCGGCCACGGAGTGCACGTCGACTGTGCCGCCAAGAGCATCGACCCGGTCGGCCATGTTGATGAGGCCTGATCCCTTCACCGTGACCGTCACGTCGAAGCCGACACCGTCGTCGGCAACCTCGAATCGCAGCACGCCCTCGGCCTCGCGAAGCCGGACAGTCGCCATCGAAGCCTGCGCGTACTTCTGCACGTTCTGGAGCGCCTCCAGCACCGAGAAGTACACCGCCGCCTCCACGTCCTGCGAGTAGCGCCCGATCCCCTCGGCGTCCACGGTGATGGGCACGGTCGCCTTGCGCGCCTGCGATGCGATGGCCACCGCGAGG
>JALYTM010000193.1 GCA_030854305.1 Candidatus Dormiibacterota bacterium | reverse complement strand
CGCCCACGCCGACCCGTTCGAGATGCTGCCGCTCGGGGTGCCCCAGCTGCTGGTCCACGGCGACCGCGATGACACCGTGCCGGTGGAGCTGTCGCGGGCCTGGTCCCGCCGGGCGGCTCAGCGCGGCGACCCCTGTGAGCTGGTGGTTCTCCCCGGGGTGGACCACTTCGCGCTGATCGACCCCGGCAGCCCCGCCTGGCAGACCGTGGCGGACCGCCTGCCCGCACCCGCTGTCGACACTGGGGGTGGTGCACCGGCTTCGACTGGTCCGCGCTGAGCCTCGGCAGCGCGACACTCTTTTGTGCGCGGCGCACAGGTCTCGCGGCGACGCCTTCATGCGTTTCGGCTCTGTCGGTCCGGCCGCGGTGGCTTCTACCCTTGTTCGCATGAGCTACAAAGCTGAGTACATCTGGATCGACGGAACCGAGCCTACCGCACAGCTTCGGTCGAAGATGAGAGTCCTTCCCGACGGCGCGACGCCGCCCGTCTGGGGCTTCGACGGTTCGAGCACCAACCAGGCCCCGGGCAAGGCAAGCGACTGCGTCCTGCTCCCGGTTCGGGTCGTCCCCGACCCGGTACGCGGCGGCGGCAACGCGCTGGTTCTCTGCGAGGTGCTGCTGATCGACATGTCGCCGCACCCCAGCAACACTCGCGCCCTCCTGCGCGAGGTCGCCGAGCGGTACGAGGACCAGGAGCCGATCTTCGGCATCGAGCAGGAGTACACGCTGTTCAAGGACGGCCGTCCCCTCGGCTTCCCCGAGGGGGGATACCCCGGCCCGCAGGGGCCGTACTACTGCAGCGTCGGCGCCGGCGTCGCGTTCGGCCGCGCCATCAGCGAGGAGCACGCGACCGCGTGCATGGAGGCCGGGCTGGCCATCTGCGGCACCAACGCCGAGGTCATGCCGGGGCAGTGGGAGTTCCAGATCGGTCCGGTGGGACCGCTGGAGGTGAGTGACCATCTCTGGCTGGCACGCTGGCTGGCGTACCGCATCGCCGAGGAGCACGGCGTGGTCTTCAGCATCGACCCCAAGCCGATCGCCGGCGACTGGAACGGTGCCGGCGCGCACACCAACTTCAGCACGGTCGACACACGCGCCTCGTACGACGCCGTCATCGCCGTCTGCGAGGCGCTGGCCACCAGGCCGATCGAGCATGTCAAGGCGTACGGCGACGGCATCGAGGAGCGCCTCACCGGCCTCCATGAGACCGCACCATGGAACGAGTTCTCGTACGGCGTCAGCGACCGCGGCGCTTCAGTGCGCATCCCGTGGCAGGTTGCGCTCGAGGGTCGCGGGTACATCGAGGATCGCCGGCCCAACGCCAACATGGACCCCTACGTGGTCACCCGCATGATGGTCGAGACGTGCTGCGAGGCCCTGGCCGACAAGGCCGGCAAGGAGATGGTCGCCTGATCCGCGCCTGACTCCCGCCGCTCAGACGCGCGTCCGCAGCGTCGGCACGCCGTCGCCGTCGAGGTCGGCAAGCGCAACCGTGCGGCCGCACATGGCCATGATCAGCGAGGCCGCCGGTCCGCGCACCTCGGGCCCGTCTCCCGCCGACCAGTCGACGTCGGTCGCGCGCAGCCTCAGCCCGGCGGTGCGTTGCTCGCCGTGCAGGAGCTGCGTCGATCCCTTGCAGAACTCGGCCACCGCAACCAGCGTGGGGGATGGAACCAGCAGCTGGCAGCCGGTGGGACGGGCGATGTCCTCACCGTGGACCACCACCTCCTCCAGCCAGGTCACCTTGACTCAGGCTGCCGACCGCGCCCCCCCTAGGGGGTGGGTGTCGGGGTCGGCGGGGGCGGCGGCGGCGGTGACCCGAACAGCGGTGTCAGGTCGCCGTTGCCGGGCAACGCCGCGGCACCGAGCAGCGGCAGCCCGTACGCGGTCTCGATGCTGCCCAGGAGGCCGTAGTGGTTGCCGGCGAGGGCGACGGGGCCTTTGCCCTGGGCGTTCGCCGAGATCACCACCAGCGGGACCTGGCCACCACCGTTGACGTTGTTGCTCGAGTACTCATCCATGGTGACGATGACCGTTGCGTTCCCTCCCGTGAACCACGTCGAGGTCAGGATCGGCCCGACGTTCGCCTGGAGCCATGCGTCGCCCGCCGCCACGGAGCGCTTCCCGTGCATGTTGTTCACGTCGTTGGGGGTGAGCCAGACGAAGCTCGGGGGTGAGGGGCCGTCGAGGACGGAGACCGCACCACTGCTCCCCGGGTAGGGGAGGTCGTTCACCGGGCAGTTGGCGTCGCTCTCGTACACGAACGGGTTGTGGTGCTTGATGTACGGGCCGGCGTTGCTCAGGGCACACGTCGTGGGCATCGACTCGGCCCATGCCACCCATGGGATCCCGGCGGTGATCAATTGCCCCGCGAGCGACGGTGCGTACGGCCCCTTGCACTTGTCCGTCGTGCACCCCTGCGTGGACCCGGTGGTCATCGCCAGGTAGTTGGGAAGCGACGGATGGCTCACCGCGTACCAGGACGTGGACGACGCGTACTGAGCTGCCAGCGAGCACAGGTACGGGTCCGCCGAACACGACCCGAGCGTCGCCGGGTACCCGGAGTTCTCCAACACCACCACCATGATGTGCGTGGTCGTCGCACTGCCAGTGGCGGGTGCTGCTGCTGCGTGGTGTGGTGTCAAGCTGACAACTGCCCCGATCGCAGCAAGCAACGCAGCAGCAGACGCGATCGCCGTGCGCAGGTGTCGCCGTCGCTGCCGGCTGTTCAGCGACAGCACATTCGCGACCCGTGACCCATCTGCATGGTGCAGGACGGTATCAGCGGTGGACCGGTCCGTTGGGCGCGATTGGGGTCGCTGGTTTGTTCGCTCGCGCACGAACAACGCAGCTGGTCGTGTCGACGGTGGTGCCGCGATGTGGCGTCAGCCGTCGACGAGGAGTCCGTTGAGCGGGCCGAAGAAGCGCGTCACGCGGCGCGAACGACTTGGCAGGCGGCGCAAGGGAACTCTCGACGTTGCCCCGCTCTCCAGCAGTGGTCGCCATTGCGTCTCCAGCACCTCGAGCGGGTCGCGGTCGGTGCAGTCCTCGGCGAGGTGCTCGCTCCACAAGCGCTCACGCACGCTGCGCGCCAGTGACCGCGAGTCGCTGACGATGTTCATCTCGGTGTCGTTGAACAGCGAGTGCTCGTTGAGGTTGGCGGAGCCGACGGTGATCCACCGGTCGTCGACCACTGCCACCTTGGCGTGGACATACACCGACACGCCGTCTGTGCGCTCAGGTCCAACCGTGCCCACCAGCAGGCGGTTGTGCCGATCCGCATCGCGCAGCACCCCGAGCTGGCCCTGTGTGTCCTCGCTGCCGTTGTTCGGCTGCATGGGCAGGATGATCGCCACCCGGAACTCGTCGGTGGGCGGCCGGGACAGCTTCTGACGGAGCAGGGCGACGATCTCCGCGCTCCACAGGAACTGGTTCTCCACGTAGATCAGCCGCCGGGCGCTGCGGAGTGCTCCCACGTACGCCTCGAGGATGGTGAACTCGCCGTCGGGCAACGAGCGGTAGGTGTGCTCCGGCACGGTCCGCACCACCTGGACAGAGGTGGCGCCTGCTGCATGGTGTGTGGGCGCGGCGGCGAGGCGCTCACCGGTGGTTTCCCACCAGCGCATGGCGAAGTGCGCGCCAACATCCGCCACTGCCGGCCCCTCGACGAGCGCGGCGACGTCGTGCCAGCCGAGGCGTGGCCGGGATGGGTGGGGGGCGCTGTCGAAGCGGTCACCCGACCGGTCAGTCAGGTCGATGCCACCCACGAAGGCCACCCGTCCGTCGACGATGAGCACCTTCTCATGGTGGCAGTGCATCGGGCGGTTGCGGCTGTCCAGGGCACCGCTGATCCGCGTTCCCGCGACCAGTTCGTGCAGGCTCTGGCGTGCTTCGGAGCGGGTGGGATGGAACAGCGGAACGGGGGCCCCGGCCCAGCTGAGCACGCGCACGTCCACACGCTCGGCCGCCTCCGCAAGGAGGGCGCGCAGGCTGGTCGCGGCCCCGGTCCGATCCATGATGAAGCTGGGCGAGAAGGTCCAGCCCGCGATGTGCACGGTCGACCGCGCGACGCGCACCGCGGCCGCCATCGCGGGCAGCGCCGACGCTCCGTCGATGTACACCTCGACGCTGTTGCCCTCGGTCGGCGGCCGGCCGCCACCAGCCCAGGTG
>JALYTM010000192.1 GCA_030854305.1 Candidatus Dormiibacterota bacterium | reverse complement strand
GCAGGAAGCTGCGGATCGGTCCCGGCCCCACGATGGCCCCGATCACGCGCCCGATCGGGCTGACCGGCAGCGGCGGCACATGGGGGACCAGCGCGAGGCACACCAGGCCGGCCACGAAGTAGAAGGCGGCCAGCACGAGGAAAGAATGCTGGTGTAGCGCGTGGTAGGCAAACGGGCCGACGATGAACCCACCGGCGTACCCGGCGAGGTTGGCCGCCTCGAACGCGCCACTGGCGCTCACCCGGGCGTGATGGTTGCGCGTGGTGGCGGCCGCGATCGTGCCCAAGGCGGTGGGGACGAACGCAGCCGCGCCGAAGCCCTCGACCAGGCGGGCGAGCACGATCGAGCTCGGCGTGCTGGCGAAGCTCAGCATGATCGCCCCGATGACGCTGATCATCGGGCCGCCGACCAGGAACAGGCGGCGTCCCAGCCGATCGGCGAAGCGCGCGAGGATTGGCGCGAACACCATCTCGGGGACGGCCTGGCTCGCCCCGATGAAGCCCACCGCAAGTCCGTTGGGGTGGCCGTTGAAGAGGTCCACGAGGTCGAAGGCCACCGCCACCGCCGCGCCCGAGGCGGCGATTCGCAGGAAGGCGGTGCCCACCAGCAACGCGCCGATTGCACTCGGGCCCCTCTCGACGAGGTCGTGCTCCAGGGAGGTGGCGCTCTCCTGTCCTGATGCGGACGCGGTTGGGACCTCAGCGGAAGCCGTCTCGTCGAGTGCAGGGGAGAGGGAGTTCTCGGGTTCCACGCGAACGCTAGGGTAATCGAGCCGTGGAGGCGGCCCCTCGGACGGACTGTTCCACCACTACAATGCGAGCACGTTTCGACCGCGGTCTCTCACGGCCACGGGCGAACGGCGCCGCACCAGGACCTGGTTCGGCCCGTCGCGCGGTGAGACGCCAGCAGGCAGGGTGCCGCGCACCCCACCACCCGACCCGAGGAACTCCCCATCACAAACGACATCCTGGCCCTGGTAGGGCTCGGCATCGCCGTGGTCTTCGCTGTTGCCGCGTTCCTGTACGCGCGCCGCGAGGTCGCCCGCGGGCAGGTGGACCGCACTTCCGAGGAACTGGACCTCCGCGACCGCCGTCAGTCGGTCGACCGTGAGGCGGAACAGGTGCTGGTGACCGCGCGCGAGGAGGCGTTTCGGCTTCGCGGCGATGCCGAGACTGAGGGCCGCGACCGACGCGCCGAAGTGGCCCGGCTCGAACAACGCGTCAGCCAGCGCGAGGAGGGCCTCGAGCGCCGCCTCCGGGAGCTGGAGCAGAGCGAGCAGCGCCTGACCCGCCGCGAGGAGGAGCTGGAGGAGGTACGCGTCACCACCGAGAGCGAGCGGTCCCTGGTGGGTCGCGAGCTGGAGCGGGTGGCCGGGCTCACCCAGCAGGACGCGCGCGCGGAGCTGCTGGCGTCGGTGGAGCAGGAGCTCGACAGCGAGGTGGCCGAACGGATCCGCGCCGCCGACGCCCGCGTCCGCGCGGAGGCCGGCGAACGGAGCCGCGAAATCCTCATCGCCGCCATGCAACGCCACGCCTCCGACCAGACCGGTGAGTCGTCGGTCACCGTGATGCACCTCCCCAGCGACGAGCTGAAGGGACGGATCATCGGCCGCGAAGGCCGCAACATCCGTGCGTTGGAGGCGGCCACCGGGGTGGACGTGATCGTCGACGAGACACCCGAGACGGTGGTGCTCAGCGGTTTCGACCCGGTGCGCCGCGAGGTGGCACGCGTCACCCTGGAGCGCCTTTTCGCCGACGGCCGCATCCACCCCGCCCGCATCGAGGAGATGGTCGGCAAGAGCCGCTCGGAGATCATCCAGCGCATCCGCGAGGAGGGCGACACCGCCTGCCAGGAGCTGGGGCTGCCGCCGGTGCACCCCGAGCTGGCCAAGCTACTGGGCACGCTCAGGTTTCGCAACTCGTACGGCCACAACGTGCTCAGCCACAGCAAGGACACCGCCGCCATCGCCGGGATGATTGCGGCGGAGATCGGCTACGACGAACAGGAGGCCAAGGAGATCGGCCTCTTCCACGACATCGGCCACGCCGTCGAGCACACCGTCGAGGGCAGCCATGCGCTCATCGGCGGCGAGATCCTCGCCCGCCTGGGCCGCCCCGCCGCGGTCGTCCAGGCGGTGAAAGCGCATCACTACGACGAGGAGCCGCGCTCGATCGGCGCTTTCATCGTCATGACCGCCGACGCGATTGCGGCAACTCGCCGGGGCGCACGGCGCGAGCCGCTGGCGGCGGTGCTCAAGCGGATCGAACGGATCGAGGCGATCGCCAACAGCTTCGAGGGCGTCGAACGCAGCTTCGCGGTCCAGGCCGGCAAGGAGCTGCGGGTGATGGTCCGGCCGCATGAGGTCAGCGACGACCGTGCCCAGGTGCTCGCCCGCCAGATCGCCAAGCGGCTCCACGCGGAGGGCAGCTACCAGGGACGGCTCAAGGTTGTCGTGCTCCGCGAGACCCGGAGCGTGGAGTACGCCAAGTAGCCGCGTAACGATTGCATCGCGGAAAAGCCCGCGATCGACAAGCCGGCCCCACAATGCTGCCAGTCCATGATCCCAACTCAGCAACCGCCACAGCACAAGTCTTCACAGAAGGGTTCGCACCCCGTGGAAGTCCTCAAGGTGTCCGCCACCAGCAAGCCGGTCGCCGTGGCCGGCGCGATTGCCGGTGTGGTCCGCACCCAGCACCGGGTCGAGGTGCAGGCCATCGGCGCTGGTGCCATCAACCAGGCTGTCAAGGCCATCGCCATCTCGCGCGGCTATGTGGCCGCCGGGGGCCTGGACCTGGTCTGCATCCCGTCGTTCATCGACATCTCCATCGACGGTGAGGAGCGCACCGGCATCCGGCTGCTCGTCGAGGTCCGCTAGCCACCACGCGAGCAGACACGCCGGCGGCGGGGTAGTCGCTAGGCTTGCGGGCAGCGTGTACATCCCCATCCTCAGCCCGTCGGCGTCGCACTTCCAGCCACTCCCGCTCGCCCAGAGGGGAGCGGGCGATCGGTACCAATCGGCGCGCGAGCCGATCGTCCCCCGCCTGGGCCGACCCCCTCGCGTACACCTCTGGCACATCGGCTGCCAGATGAACGACGCCGACCACGAGCGCCTCGCCGAGTCGTTCGCCGAGATCGGCTTCGTTCCCGATGTGGCGCTCGAGGACGCCGACATCGCGGTTCTGATCAGCTGCGCGGTGCGGTCGAATGCCGAGCAGAAGGTGTACGGGAAGTTCAAGGAGCTGATCCCCTGGAAGAAGGCGCGACCCGGGCGTGCGATCGCCCTCACCGGGTGCATGGCGGTCGAGCACGGGTCCGCCCTGCTGCAGCGCATGGCTGACCTCGACTACATGTTCGACGTGCGCGAGCCCGAGGGGTTCTTCGCCAAGCTGCGGTCGCTGTACGACGGCGACGTCGAAGGACCGGTGACCCTGCCCGCCTCCGACCGCCTGCAGGCGTACGTTCCGGTCATGGGTGGCTGCAACGAGATGTGCACGTACTGCATCGTGCCCTTCGTCCGTGGGCGGGAGTTCAACCGCCCCGCCGGCGAGATCGTCGAGGACGTCCATCGGTTGGTGGGTCGCGGCGTGCGCGAGGTCACCCTGCTGGGGCAGAACGTCAACAGCTATCGCGATCCCGCCACCGGCACCGGTCTGCCCGAGCTGCTGGCCGCGGTCGACGCGGTGCCCGGCCTGTTTCGGCTGCGTTTCCTCACCTCGCACCCGCGCAACGCGGTGCCGCAGCTGTTCGAGGCGATGCGCGACCTGCCCACGGTGTGCGAGCAGCTCCACCTCCCGGTCCAGGCGGGCAACGACGAGCTGCTGCGCCGGATGCGCCGGGTCTACACGGTGGCCGAGTACCGCGACAAGATTGCCGACGCCGTCGCGACAGTTCCCGGCCTGGCGCTGACGACCGACATCATCGTCGGCTTCAGCGGTGAGACCGAGGAGGAGTTCCTGGGCACGGTCGACCTCATCCGCGACATCCGCTACGACGTCGTCCACATCCAGGCGTACTCGGTACGGCCGGGCACCGCCGCCGCGCGCCGCGAGGACGACGTCCCGCTGGTCGAGAAGAAGCGCCGTCTCAACCACCTCCTCGACGTGCAGCGCGGAATCGCGCTGGAGCGCAACCGCGACCTGCTCGGCCGCACCGTTGAGGTTTTCGTCGAGGGCGTCGCCGAGGGCGGCCGGCCCTACGGCCGCACGCGCCAGGGC
>JALYTM010000191.1 GCA_030854305.1 Candidatus Dormiibacterota bacterium | reverse complement strand
GGGCGTGGCCGGCGGTGCCGCGCTGGTGCTGGCGTCGTTCGCCGGCCTGCCGGCGGTCACCGCCGGACTGCGCACCGCTCCGTCGACGCTGCTGTGGTGGCTGCCGCTGGTGGCGGTGGTCGCCGCCTCCGAGGAGCTGGTGCTCCGCGGTGCGCTCTTCGCCGCGCTGGAGACGTCGCACGGGGAGGTGGCGGCGGTGGCGGTGACGGCGGTGCTGTTCGCCCTTGTCCACCTCCCGCTGTACGGACTGGGCGCGATGCCGATCGACCTTGCGGTCGGGTTCCTGCTCGGTGGTCTCCGTGTCGTCTCCGGGGGCGTGACCGCGCCGCTGCTGGCGCACGTCCTCGCCGACGTGGCCACCGCCTGGCTCCCCTGAGGGCGCCGTCTCCGCCGCGGGAACCGCGCGCTCCGCGCCGGGCCCCCGGCGCGCTACGGTTGCCCCCGTGAGACTGGCGACCTGGAACGTCAACTCGCTGGCTGCCCGGCTCCCCCGGGTGCTCGAGTGGCTGGCGGCGAACCGGCCCGATGTGCTCTGCCTGCAGGAGACCAAGCTCGCCGACGCCGCGTTTCCCCACGCCGAGCTGGCGGAGCTGGGCTACACGGCGGCGGCGCATGGGCTGAACCAGTGGAACGGGGTGGCGATCCTCTCCTCGGCCGGTCTCGAGGAGGTGCGTCGCGGGCTTCCCGGCGAGCCCGGTTTCCCCGGCACCGAGGCCCGGGCTGTGGCAGCCACCTGCGGCGGCGTTCGCGTGTGGTCAGTGTATGTCCCCAACGGCCGCACCGTCGACAGCCCTCACTACGTGTACAAGCTGGCCTGGCTGGAGGCGCTGCGCCTCACCGTCGCCGCGGACGCTGCGGCGCCCGCGCCGCTGGTGGTCTGCGGGGACTTCAACGTGGCACCCACCGACGAGGACGTGTGGGACCCGGCCGCGTTCATCGGCTCGACGCACGTCACCGCGCCCGAGCGTGCCGCGGTGGCGGCGCTGGTCGGGATGGGACTGACCGACGTGGTGGCCCGGCCGCTCAAGGGAGACCGGCCGTTCACATACTGGGACTACCGGGCGGGCAACTTCCACAAGGGCTTGGGCATGCGCATCGACCTGGTACTGATGACGGGTTCGGTGGCCGAGCACATCACCGACGCCTACGTCGACCGCGAAGCTCGCAAGGGCAAGCTACCATCGGACCACGCGCCGGTGGTGGTTGACGTGGACATCGCCCCCGCGTCCTGACGAGGCGGATCACCGCGAGGCGATCCGCCGGTAGCGCGCCACCGCCAGCGGCGCGAAGACGACCAGGATCGCCAGTGACCAGGCCAGCGCGCCCCACGCGCTGTTGCCGGGTGCGCCGAGCCAGAGGCCGCGGATGGCGTCGACCATCAGGGTGAACGGGTTGACGTTCGCGAATGCTCGCAGCGGCGCCGGCATGGTCCGCACGGGCACGAAGGCGGATGAGATGAACGTGAGCGGGAAGACGATGATGAAACCGAGCGAGTTGGCCGACTCCGGCGAGGAGACGAGCATTCCAAGCAGCGCGAACACCCAGGAGAAGGCGTAGCCGAAGAGCATCAGCAGCCCGAGGCCGGCAAGGATCTCGATCAACCCGGTCCGGAACGAGAAGCCGACGATGAGGCCGGTGATGGTGAGGATGACGACCGCCAGGAGGTTGGTGGCGATGTCGGCGAGAGTGCGCCCGGCCAGCACCGCGGACCGTGCCATGGGGAGCGAGCGGAACCGGTCGATCAGCCCCTTGCGCAGGTCTTCGTTGATCCCCACCGCGGTGATGAAGCCGCCGAACGCAATGTTCTGGACCACGATGCCAGGCAACAGGAAGCTGGCGTAGTTGAAGCCCGGCACACTGATCGCCCCGCCGAACACGTACACGAACAGCAGCACGAACATCACCGGCTGCACGGTGAAAGCGAGGAGAAGGTCGGGCGCGCGGCGCAGGCGAATCAGGTTGCGCTCGGCGATGATCAGGGTGTCGACGACCATCCGCCTCATGCCGGGGCGGACCCAGCCTCGGCGCCCTCGGCGACGTGCCCGGTGAGCGCCAGGAACACGTCGTCCAGCGTGGGGCGCCGCAGCGTCAGGTCGTCCACCGCGATGCCCCGCTGGTCGAGGCGGCGAGCGGCCTCGGGGATGGCCCCACTGCGACGGCGGACCATGACGCTGACCCCGTCAGGGGAGATCGTGGGCGGCTGGTCGGACATGGGGGCCAGCGCCTCGGCGACGGCTGCCGCCTGGGACGGCTCACGGAAGACGACGTCGAGGCGCTCGCCGGCGAAGCGATCCTTGAGCTCGTTCGGCGTCCCCTCGGCGATGACCAGACCGTGGTCGATCACCACCACCGACTGCGCCAGCCGGTCGGCCTCGTCGAGCTGTTGGGTGGTCAGCAGGACGGTGGTGCCGTCGGTGACCAGCTCCGAGACCGTCTGCCACAGTTCGAAGCGACTGCGCGGATCGAGGCCGTTGGTGGGCTCGTCGAGGAACAACACCGGCGGGCGGGCGACCAGCGCGGCGGCCAGGTCGAGCCGCCGCCGCATGCCCCCGGAGTAGGTCTTGAGGGACCGCTTCACCGCGTCGAGGAGGTCGAACCGCTCAAGGAGTTGCTGGGCGCGGACCCGCGCCGTCGACCGGGACATGCCGTACAGGCGGCCGACCATGACCAGGTTCTCCTCCCCGGTCAGGTTCTCGTCCACCGCCGCGTACTGGCCGGCGAGGCCGATTCGCTCACGGAGCTGGGCGGCCTGGTGCACCACGTCGAGGCCGGCGACGCGGACGCTGCCGGCGTCGGGCTTCAGCAGCGTGGTCAGGATGCGCACCGCGGTGGTCTTGCCCGCGCCGTTGGGGCCGAGAAGGCCGAGCACGCGACCGGCGGAGGTCTCGAAGTCGATGCCGCGGAGGGCGCGGACGGTGCCGAACGACTTGACCAGTCCCTGGACGCTGATCGCCGGCTCGGTCACGTCGGCGAGGTCGACCGCTTGTGGACGAACATCCGTTCAGTGTAGCGAACGGTCGGAGCCCCGTGGCTCAGCCACGACCATCCTCACGGGCGACGGCGCCACGCCGTTCGGGTGTCACGGGGGGCGAAGCCCCGGTGGTGCGGGCGCGCGCCCACCGCTGCACCGCGATGAGCATCCAGATCGCCTCGACGGAACCGAACGGCCACGCGCCGGACAGAAACCCGTAGGTGCTGGACAGAGCGCATCCAGCGCGAACGCGAGGATGAATCGCCGCCCGCGGGGCTCCAGTGCGTACATCGCCATCATGAAAGTCAGCGCGACGACACCGAACACGAGCACAGAGCCATCATGCCGTCTGAGGGCGGCAGGGCATCTCGAACACCGGAGGCACAGGTGATGCAGCGTTCTCGCGGCGCTGGAACGGGCCGGTCGACTACGTCGCCGGGTGAGCCCCGGGCGGCGTCGTGAGCGTCAGCCCCGGGAGGTCTTCCGCGCCTGCACCACGGCCAGGACAGCGGCGATGACGCCGAGCACCGCCGCAGCGCCGACGGTTCGTTCCCAGTGCAGCGGTTGGGCGACGGCGGCCACGATCGCGGCAACCACGCACACGGCGACGACGATCCATGCTGTGAGGACAATTCGGTTCATGGCGGCCAGCATATCGGACGGCCACGGCCATCCCGCTTCTCGGCTCCCGGGCGGAAGGCGGTGACCGCCGACCTCGGTGGCAGCATCCACGACCTGACCGGGCACAGCGCGGTCAGCGACGGCGCGATGAGGGTGTCTGCGGAATATCTGGTGTTCGCCCTCGTCCTGCTGCTCGCCGTGCTCTGGTTCCACCGTGACGGCCTGCGCGTCGGCGTGGCCTTCGGCCTGGGGGTGGTGGTCGCGCTGGCGGTGGGCGCGATCCTCGGCTCGCTGTGGAGCGAGCAGCGCCCGTTCGTCGTCGACCACTTCACGCCATTGGTCGCCCACAGCACCGACGGGGGTTTCCCGTCGGACCACCTGCTCGTCGTCGGGGCCATGGTCGGTGCCTGCTGGGTGCGTGCGCGCGCGCTCGCCTGGGCGACAGTTGGCGTCGCCGTGCTCGTGGCTGTCGGTCGGGTGTACGTGGGGTTGCACTATCCGGTGGACGTGGTCGCCGGGTTCGCCGTCGGCGTGGGCTGCGGGCTGGCCGCCTGGGGCGCGACCGCTCGCCTCGCGCCGCTCCTGGGCCGGCTCGACGACGTGCTTCGGCGACGCGGGTTGCGCCGGGTCAGGT
>JALYTM010000190.1:1959-4228 GCA_030854305.1 Candidatus Dormiibacterota bacterium | reverse complement strand
TACCAGGGTGGCCTGTCGTACATGAGGTACTCGGTCAGTGATACCGCCGAGTTCGGCGACTACGTCAGCGGCCCACGCGTCGTCGACGACCGCACCCGCGCCACCATGCGCAGCATCCTCACCGACATCCAGGATGGCACCTTCGCGCGGCGATGGATCGCCGAGAACGAGAACGGCCGCCCCGACTTCCTCGAGTTCCGCGACGAAGACCACCACCACCCGATCGAACAGGTGGGTGCGGACCTGCGCGCGAAGATGAGCTGGCTCGGGGCCAAGACGGCGCCGGGAGCGGTGGAGGCCGCCGACGCCCCCGCCGAGGCGCCGGTATGAGCGGCGGCACCAACGGCCACACCGCCAGTCTCGGCAACCCGCTGTTCACGGCGACGGCCCCCGCGGAGCCCGAGCGGCTGACCATCCTCGACACCACCCTGCGCGACGGTGAGCAGTCGCCGGGGGTGGCGCTGAGCGCCGACGACAAGCTGGCGATCGCGCGTCAGCTCGCCCGGTTGCGCGTCGACGTCATCGAGGCGGGGTTCCCGTTCTCCTCCCCCGGCGACTACGCGGCGGTGCGCGCCATCGCCGAGCAGGTGGAGGGCCCGGTGATCGCCGGCCTCAGCCGCTGCTTCGAGGACGACGTCCGGCAGTGCGCGGCGGCCCTGGAACCCGCCGCCAACGCGCGCATCCACGTCTTCATCGGCACCTCGCCGATCCACCGCGAGTCGCAGCTGCACATGACGCGCGAGCAGGTCTTCGAGCGCGCCGTCTCGATGACCGCGCTGGCCAAGTCGTTCCGGGAGGATGTCGAGTTCTCGCCCATGGACGCCAGCCGCACCGAGCCCGAGTACCTCGCCGAGGTGGTCGCGGGGTGCATCGGGGCCGGCGCCACCACCATCAACCTTCCCGACACCGTGGGGTATGCGACCCCGGACGAATGGCGTGACCTGATCGACTGGCTGCGCGGCCGCGTGCCCGAACTCGACACGGTGACGCTGTCGGTGCACTGCCACAACGACCTCGGCCTGGCCGTCGCCAACTCGCTGGCCTCGGTCCGTGCCGGCGCGCGGCAGATCGAGACCTGCGTCAACGGCATCGGCGAACGCGCCGGCAACGCCGCGCTCAAGGAAGTGGCCATGGCCACCCGGCTGCATCCCGAAGTGTTCGGGGTGGCCACCCGGCTGGACCACTCCCAGCTGTACCGCACCTCGCGGATGGTGTCGCAGCTCACCGGCATGATGGTCCAGCCCAACAAGGCGGTGGTCGGTGCCAACGCCTTCGCGCACCACTCCGGGATCCACCAGGATGGCATCCTCAAGGACCGGCGCACCTTCGAGATCATGGACGCTGCGGAGGTGGGCGCCGGCAGCACGCTGGTGCTCGGCAAGCTCTCCGGAAGACATGCGCTGCGCAGCCGGCTCGAGCAGCTCGGGTACACGCTCGACGAGGAGGAGCTGAAGCGCGCGTTCGTCCGCTTCAAGGAGCTGGCCGACCGCAAGCGTGAGGTCACCGACCGCGACCTCGAGGCCGTCGCCGCCGACGAGCGGCGCAGTGGCGTCGAGCACTACCGCCTCGAGCACCTGCAGGTGAGCTGTGGCACCTCGCTGCGCCCCACCGCGACGGTCAGGATGTTGTTGCCGGACGGGGTGTCGCGCGAGGCTGCCGCGATCGGCGACGGCCCCGTGGACGCCGCGTACCGCGCCATTCAGTCCCTCTGCCAGGTCGAGGGCGAGCTCGAGGAGTTCGCCGTCCAGGCGATCACCGCCGGTATCGACGCAGTGGGGGAGGTGAGCGTGCGCCTCAGCCGCAACGGGGCGCGCGCTGCGGGGCACGGCGCCGACACCGACATCATCGTCGCCGCCGCCAAGGCCTACGTCCACGCCATCAACCGGCTCGCCGACGGCGTCGCCAGCGGTGACCGACCCACCCCCGAGACCGCCGGCGCCGCGCCGCTGGAAGCTCGCTGATGGCGCGAACGCTGCTCGACAAGGTGTGGGATGCGCACACCGTGGTCGACGATTCCAACGGCCCGGTGGTGCTGTACATCGACCTGCACCTGGTGCACGAGGTGACGTCCCCGCAGGCGTTCGAGGGTCTGCGCCTGAGCGGTCGCACCGTGCACCGGCCCGCGCAGACGGTGGCGACCATGGACCACAACGTGCCCACCCTTGACCAGCTCAAGCCGATCGCCGACCCGGTCAGCGCCGCGCAGGTCGAGGCACTGCGACGCAACTGCGAGGAGTTCGGCATCCGCTGCTTCGGGGTCGGTCATCGC
>JALYTM010000190.1:0-1949 GCA_030854305.1 Candidatus Dormiibacterota bacterium | reverse complement strand
CGCTGGCAGGGCATCGTCCACGTCATCGGCCCCGAGCTGGGGCTGACGCTGCCGGGAACGACAATCGTCTGTGGTGACAGCCACACCGCCACCCACGGCGCCTTCGGCAGCCTGGCATTCGGCATCGGGACCACCGACGTCGAGCACGTCCTGGCCACCCAGACGCTGCGCGCGGTGCGCCCCAGGAGCATGGAGGTGCGCATCGACGGTGCGCTCCCACCCGGGGTGACCGCCAAGGACATGGCGCTGGGGGTGATCAGGACGATCGGGACCGCCGGCGCCGCGGGTCACGTCGTGGAGTACACCGGGTCGGCGCTGCGGCGCCTGTCGATGGAGGAGCGCATGACGCTCTGCAACCTCACCATCGAAAGTGGCGGCCGAGCGGGGATGATCGCCCCCGACGACGTGACGTTCGCCTACCTCGCCGGGCGGCCGTTCGCTCCGCGCGGCAACGCCTGGGACGACGCGATCGCAGCGTGGACCGACCTTGTGACCGACCCCGGCGCGGAGTACGACCGGTCGGTGCACATCGATGCATCCACGCTGGCTCCATTCGTGACCTGGGGAACCACCCCGGCACAGTCGGTGGCGGTGACCGACGAGGTGCCCGACCCGGCGAGCTTCGCCGAACCGTCACTCCGCGAGTCCGCGGCGCGCGCGCTGGAGTATATGGACCTGCGACCCGGCACACCGATGGAGGACGTGAGCATCGACACCGTGTTCATCGGCTCGTGCACCAACTCGCGCATCGAGGACCTGCGCCGGGCGGCCGCCATCATGGCGGGACGCACCACCGCCACCGGTGTGCGCGTGCTGGTTGTGCCCGGTTCCCAGCAGGTCAAGCGGCAGGCGGAGGAGGAGGGGCTGGACTGCATCTTCACCGCTGCCGGCGCCGAGTGGCGCGACGCCGGCTGCTCGATGTGTTTGGGAATGAACCCTGACATCCTGCAGCCCGGGGAGCGGTGCGCCAGCACCAGCAACCGCAACTTCGAGGGCAGGCAGGGACGCGGCGGGCGAACCCACCTGCTGTCGCCGGAGATGGCCGCGGCGGCGGCGATCACCGGTCACATCACCGACGTGCGCCGGTTCACGGCACGCGTGGCGGAGACGGTGGCATGAACCCCTTTCGATGTGAGCACGGCGTGCTGGTGCCGCTCGACCGGTCCGACGTCGACACCGACCAGATCATCCCCAAGCAGTTCCTGAAGCGGATCGAGAGAACCGGGTACGGGCCGTTCCTGTTCAACGACTCCCGGTACGACGAGAGCGGTGCGGAGCGTCCCGACTTCGTCCTCAACCTGCCCGCCTACCGCGGCGGCACGGTGCTGGTGGCGGGGAAGAACTTCGGCTGCGGCTCGTCGCGCGAGCACGCCGTCTGGGCGTTGCAGGATGCCGGCTACCGGGCGGTGATCGCGCCGTCGTTCGCCGACATCTTCTTCGGCAACGCGCTCAGCTGCGGGCTGCTGCCGGTGTCGTTGCCGGAGCACGAGGTGCGCGCGCTGATCGACCTCGCCAGCGAGCAGCCGGGGGTGGACTGCATCGTCGACCTCGAGGACGGCGTGGTCAGTGCCGGCGACCTGCGGTTCCGGTTCACCATCGACGCCAACCAACGCCGCCTGCTGCTCGAAGGGCTGGACGACATCGGGCTCACCCTGCACAACGTCGACGACATCGCTCGCTACGAGGCCGCTCGACCGGCGTGGATGCCCGACCTTGCACGCGCCCAGGAGGCGGTGTGAGCGCGCGCATCGTGACACTGCCGGGTGACGGGGTCGGCCCCGAGGTGACCGCTCAGGCCGTCGCCGTGCTGATCGTGGTCGCGCGCCGGGCCGACTTCGACGTCACCTTCGACGAACGTCCCATCGGCGGCTGCGCCATCGACGCCACCGGCGAGCCGCTGCCGGACGACACGCTGGCCGCTTGCCGCGCCGCCGACGCGGTGCTGCTGG
>JALYTM010000189.1 GCA_030854305.1 Candidatus Dormiibacterota bacterium | reverse complement strand
GGGGTCCCGAGGCCGCTCGCGGCCGCCTTGCCGATGCCGGGGGCTCCACCGGGGCCACCGCCACCGATCGACGGGGGCCCGTTGCCGCACGCGGTCAGCGCCACCGCTGCCCCGACGGCCGCCGCCATCGCCACTCTGCGCATCTGCATCGACTGCTCTCCGTCTGAGCCGTCGTCGTGCGCCCCCGAGAGGCAGCGCGACATCGCGGCTGGTGTCAGTGTTGCTGTCAACCGCTCATGGTAGGACATGGCACTTGGGGCATGACGTCCCCACCGTGGCAGTGCCGGCAGGGCCCGCGCGCGGCATCCTCTGACTGCGTTTGGCCGATGCGCCGTTGGCGACCGAGCGGTTGCGCGGTCAGCCGGACGACTGCTGCGCCGCCTCGTCCTCGTCGCGCGCCGGGTCGGTGAAGACACGCCAGAAGATGATCACCACGGCGAGGAAGTACACCAGGTTGCCGACGCCGAACATGATCACGCCGGCGATCTGCTGGTCCTCGACGGGCGTCAGTCCCCACAGTCTCGGCGCCCGGGCGTAGAAGTCGTAGAACGCGTGCGCTCCGACGGTGAAGATGAGGCCGAGGACCGTCGGTGCCACACCCGACGCCACCAGCACGGCGATCTTGGTGAAGGGACTCACCCACCGCGATGGGTCGTTTCCCCGCTGCGGGTCGACGACGGGCCACCAGAAGATGACCCCGACCGCGATGAAGCTGAGGTGCTCGAGCACGTGGATCGAATCGGTGGTGAGAGTGGCGTCATAGAGGGAGGGAATGTGCCAGGTGAGCAGGACGACGGTGAAGATGATGGTCGCCGCCCAAGGGTGGACCAGGAGTGCCCACACCCGTCGCCAGGGGGCCGGCGCCGGGCCCGGGTGCCAGCCCACCAGCCCGAGGATGCACAGTGGTGGCGCCACCATCATCAGCAGCAGGTGCTGGATCATGTGCAGAGAGAACAGGTACTGGTCTCCGCCGGTGTCCAACGGTGAGACCAGGGCCAGGAATCCCACCAGCACGCCGGCCGCGAAGAACGCCGGTCGCGTCCGGCTGGACTTGAGCCAAGGGCTCACGTCGTCGTCGGCGCGCAGCACGCCCCGGCGCCAAGCCAGCACGTAGCCGGCGACCAGCGCCACCGTCCCCACGATGATGCTGGGCTCCCATGACCAGTCGGTCAGGCTGAGGTGGGCGGTTTCCACGAGGCGTCAGCGTACTCGCAGCCATGGGGGTCGCCGCTTCCACGTGCGGGCGGTTGACGGACCGCGGCTAGTGGCCGTCGAGCGACTCGGGCAGATCCTCGTACTCGTGCCGCGCTCCCCGGAACCAGGCGGCGCAGGAGGCGACCAGCCCCGCCAACCCGATCCCCCACACCAGGGGCCCCACCGACCCGCGGACCTGGTCCACGAAGCCGACGAACGTGAGGCAGAGGGAGATGGCCACGCACACGGGCACAATGCTGTTCGGGGGCAGGTGCACGCCGCCGCCGGCACCGTGCCTGCCGTGCTCTTCCGAGGCCTCGTGTGCCGGCAGGTTCTCGTCAGCCATCGTAGACGCCTATTTGACCGCGTTCAGGTACACGGTCGCCCACACGAAGGTGGCGCCGATCAACGCCAGCACGATGATGAACATGGAGATGCCGAGGCGCATGTTGCGGCGGGCGAGCTTCTTGTCGATCGTCGTTCCTCCCGCTGTGTCTCAGCCCACGATCCGGTCGGCTGCCATGACCGCGAAGAGAAGGGCCAAGTACAACATCGAATAGTAGAAGACCCGGCGCGCGGCGCGCGCGGTGGGGGTCAGCACCGCCGCCACGGTGGAGGCCAGGAAAGCGGCATCGAGCAGCCCGGCGCCGACCGCGTAGATGGGACCGAACAGGTGGACCATCAGCGGCAGGATCGTGACCAGCACCAGCACCACGCTGTACACGAGGATCTGACGCCGCGTCTCCGGCTCACCCACCACCACCGGGAGCATGGGGACAGACGCGTTGGCGTAGTCGCGACGGATCAGCAGCGACAGCGCCCAGAAGTGCGGTGGCGTCCAGTAGAAGATCACCGCGAACAGGTACACCGCCGTGAGTGTGAGCCTGCCGTCGACCGCGGCCCATCCCACCAGCGGTGGGAACGCACCGGCGGCTCCCCCCACAACGATGTTCTGGACCGAGCTGCGCTTCAGCCACATGGTGTAGACGAGCACATAGAAAAGCAGCCCGGCGAGCGCCAGAGACGCGGCCAGCAGGTTGACCACGGTGCTCAGCAGCAGGAAGCTGAGCAGCCCGAGCCCGATGCCGAAGACCAGTGCGCTGGCAGGGTCGACGCGGCCCGCCGGGATGGGTCGGGTCCGGGTGCGTCCCATGCTGGCGTCGATGTCCCTGTCGAACCAGCAGTTGATGGCGTGGGCGCCGCCGGCCGCAAGCCATCCCCCCAGCACAGTGGCGATGGTCAGACGCCAGCCCGGCCACCCCCGCGCCGCCATCACCATGGCGAACACGGTGGTGACCTCCAGCAGCACAACCACGCGGGGCTTGGTGAGGGCGGCGTAGTCGCGCAGGACCTGTGCCGCGCTTCCGCGGCGGCGCGACTCGACACCGAGCGCCACGCTCACGAGACGGTCGCCCCCGCCGCGACCCGATGGTCCGAACGTGCCTCGTCGCCTGCCACCACGCCAACGCCGCGGGTGATGACCACCGTGAGCACCACCGTCGCCCACAGCGCGCTGGCGAGCGCGAGGTGGATCGCCCGCACCGCCGGCGGCAGCCGCAGTTCGACGACCAGCAGTCCGGCCACCACTTGTGCCACCACCAGCAGCATGACCGCCATGCCCGATCGGCGCAGGGCTCGATCGGCGGGACGAGCGCGCCGGAGCTTGGCCGTGGAGTACCCGAGCAGCAACACCACCACGCCGGCTACCAACCGGTGGAACAGGTTGATGTCGGCGAGCTGTGCCGAGGAGAACTGGAATCCGTTGCCGCACAGGGGCCAGCCCGCGCATGCGTAGCCCGCCCCCTGGTCCACCACCAGCGCGCCGGTCAGAGCGAGGACGTATGTCGCGCCGGCGGCGATCGAGGCGAGGCGCAGGGTCGACGGACCCGGCTGCGGCCGCACCGTACCGGCCATCGCCGTGAACGCCGCGATCCACACCAGGGCACCCAGCAGGACGAGCGCGTTGGCGAGGTGGATCATGATCACGCCGCTGGGCAGGTTGTACTCAACGGTGATCGCCCCGAGCACGATCTGGAGAATGAACAGCACCACCACGGCGGTCGTGGCATTCCGGAGCCGGCGAATGTGGCGGTAGCGGCTCCACACCCACGCGGCCAGGACCAGCACTGCGGTGGTGGCCATGGCGGCGATCCACCGATGGCCGAACTCGATCAGCGCGGTCTGCTGCAGTGGGGGAAGAAGCTGACCGTGGCAGAATGGCCACTGGTCCTTGTCGCCGCAGCCGAGGCCGCTCCCGGTCACGCGCACCACGCCGCCCATCACGATCAGCAGGTAGGTCAGCACCGCGGTCAGGGCCGTGAAACGACGGAAGGCGCGGCTTGGCTGCCAGGTCACGGTGCGGCTGAGGCGGCCTGACGGGCCCGGCGCTGGTCACGGACGGGACGAGCGCTGCCCACCTCGGGAATGACGTCGAAGTTGTGCGCCGGCGGCGGCGACGACGTTGCCCATTCCAGGGTGTTCCCCTCCCACGGATCATCAGTCGCGGTTCTCGGCGAGCGCATCGTCAGCACGAAGTTGAGGATGAACACGGTGACGCTGATGGCGATGATGAACGCTCCGAACGTCTCGAGGGAGTTGAGGTCGCCCCAACCGCGGTTGTCCTCGTAGGTGTAGATGCGTCGCGGCATCCCCAGCAGCCCGAGGATGTGCATGGGCATGAAGGTGAGGTTGAGGCCGATGATCATCAGCCAGAAGTGGAGCTTGCCCAGCTTCTCGCTGAGGAACCTCCCGGTCACCTTGGGCATCCAGTAGTAGAAGCCGGCGAACACCCCCAGCACACTGCCACCGAAGAGGACGTAGTGGATGTGGCCGACCACCCAGTAGGTGCCGTGGAGCACGCGGTCCACCGCCAGGCTGCCCACGTACACCCCGTCGATGCCGCCGATGAGGAACATCAGTAAGAACCCGGCGGAGAAGAGCATGGGCGTGTCGAAGCGAATACTGCCACCCCACATGGTGGCCAGCCAGTTGAATATCTTGATTCCCGTCGGCACCCCGATGCAGAGGGTGGTGAACGCGAAGAACTCCTGCAC
>JALYTM010000188.1 GCA_030854305.1 Candidatus Dormiibacterota bacterium | reverse complement strand
AACCCGGAGGACGCGCTGCGCGCTCGGACCACGACGTACGCCGAGCGCTTCCGGGCGCTGGAGCGACAAGCCCGCACCGACGGCGTCGACCTCCACGACCTCGACGCCGAGGAGTGGAGGCGGCGCTGGGACGACCCGGGGGACGCCGAACCAACGCGCCAATAGCGGCAGGACTCTCACTACGATCGCTTCTCTCTTGCCAAAACAGCGAGGTGCGCCCATCCTATGGGCGGATCGTCCGGCCAGTTTCAGCACACGTCTTCGAGGGCCGCTCCAATCTCACGTCCCGTCACGGCACGCTCCGGGCCACCGTCCCGCCGCGTGCTCATCGCCGGCCTTGCCGCGTTGTGCGGACTGCTGGCGTATGCGGTTTTCGGCGCGGTCGCGCACGGCAGCACCATCGACGCGCAGGTGCGGGCGCTGACGGCTGCGAACAGTCGGCTGGCGCAGCAGGTCGCGGAGCGCCAGGTGCAGATCGGCGAAGCCACCAGCACCGACTGGCTGGAGGAGCAGGCGAGAAAGCTCGGGTTTGTCTTCCCCGGCGAAACCATCTACATCCTCACGGCACCGGGCGCGAAGGTTCCGTCCGGCGGTGGCATCAACGCCGTGCTTCCCACCTATGAGCCGTCGCCCTCACCGACACCGGGCGCCTCCCCGTCAGGCTCGCCCAGTCCGTCGGCCGCACCGACGTCGGTGACGTTCGCGCTCCCCACACCCACCGCGCACTGACGCTGCAGCGGGGGTGCGGCCGCGGCTGAGCGCCGGCCGACCGGCCATCGTCGACCCTTACGCTATGGAAATGTCGCACCCCGTGCAGCCATACCCTGACGTCGACCCGCGCCCTCGCTTTCCCGCAATCGAGGAGGAGATCCTCGCCCACTGGGACAGCGACCGAACCTTCCAGGCGTCACTCGACATCCGCGCCGGCGCGCAGGAGTTCGTGTTCTACGACGGTCCTCCGTTCGCCAACGGCCTGCCCCACTACGGTCACCTGCTGACCGGTTTCGTCAAGGACGCGGTGCCCCGCTACAAGACCATGCAGGGGTTCCGGGTTCCCCGCCGGTTCGGCTGGGACTGTCACGGGCTTCCTGCCGAGATGGAGGTGGAGCGCCGGCTCGGCATCCACGGCCACGTCGAGATCCACAAGTACGGGGTCGCGCGGTTCAACGACGCCTGTCGCAGCTCGGTGCTCGAGTACACCGGGGAGTGGCGCGCGTATGTCACCCGGCAGGCGCGCTGGGTGGACTTCGAGAACCAGTACCGCACCATGGACCTGGCCTACATGGAGAGCGTGATGTGGGCCTTCAAGCAGCTGTGGGAGAAGGGCCTCATCTACGAGGGGCACCGCGTGCTGCCCTACTGCTGGGAGTGCGAGACTCCACTGAGCAACTTCGAGACGCGGCTGGACGATGCCTACCGCGACCGCCAGGACCCGGCTGTGACGGTACGCTTCACGCTCACACCACTGCCCGGCGAGACGATGCCCACCCACCTACTGGTGTGGACCACGACCCCCTGGACGCTGCCATTCAACCTGGCCATCGCGGTCGACCCTGCCAGTGACTACACCATGTACCAGCAGGACGGCCAGCGCTACCTGGTCGGCGCGCGCGCGGCCGCCAACTACCAGAAGGAGCTCGGCGGTGCCGCCGTCGTCGGCACCGTGTGCGGCGCCGACCTGGTGGGGCGGACGTACACGCCGCTGTTCGACTTCTTCGCACAGGAGCCCAACAGCTTCCGCGTTCTCGCGGCCGACTTCATCACCGAGGACGAGGGCACCGGCGCGGTGCACATGGCGCCCGGCTTCGGCGAGGACGACCAACGTCTCTGCGAGGCCAACGGGATCCGCGTGGTGGTGCCGGTCGACCAGAGCGGTCGCTACACCGCCGAGGTTCCCGACTGGCACGGCATGCAGGTGTTCGACGCCAACCCGCTGATCGTGCGCCGTCTCCGCGAGATGGGTGCGCTGATCCGCCTCGACAGCTACGTGCACAGCTACCCCCACTGCTGGCGCACCGACACCCCGCTGATCTACCGCGCGGTGAGCTCATGGTTCGTCGAGGTGACGCGGTTCCGCGACCGCGCGGTGGAGCTGAACCAGCAGATCGACTGGGTGCCGGCCCACGTGCGCGACGGCGCCTTCGGCAAGTGGTTGGGCGGGGCGCGTGACTGGTCGATCAGCCGCAACCGTTTCTGGGGTTCGCCCATCCCGGTGTGGAAGAGCGACGACCCCGCCCATCCGCGCATCGACGTCTACGGGTCGCTCGACGAGATCGAGCGCGACTTCGGCGTGCGCATCGACGACCTCCATCGTCCCGGTGTCGACGAGCTGACCCGCCCCAACCCCGACGACCCCTCCGGGCAGTCGACGATGCGGCGCGTCGAGGAGGTGCTCGACTGCTGGTTCGAATCGGGGTCAATGCCGTACGCCCAGGCGCACTACCCGTTCGAGAACACCGAGTGGTTCCTCTCACACCTTCCCGCCGACTTCATCGTGGAGTACATCGGCCAGACCCGGGCATGGTTCTACAACCTGCACGTGCTCTCAACCGCGCTGTTCGACAAGCCCGCCTTCAGCAACTGCGTCGTGCACGGGGTGATCCTCGGCAACGATGGGCAGAAGATGAGCAAGCGGCTGCGCAACTACCCGGATCCCGAGGAGATGTTCAACCAGCACGGTGCGGACGCGGTGCGATGGTCGCTGCTCAACTCCCCGGTGCTGCGCGGGCAGGACCTGGTGGTCACCGAGACGGCGATCAGCGAGGGACTGCGCCAGGTGGTGATCCCGCTGTGGAACGCGTACAAGTTCTTCAGCGAGTACGCCAACATCGATGGTTACAAGGCGGTGGTTCGCACCGGTGCCACCGGCGTGCTCGACCGGTACATCCTCGCCAAGACGGGTGAGCTGGTGGACGCCGTCACCCGCCACATGGACGCTTACGACCTCTACGGCGCCTGCCGCGCGATCACATCGTTCATCGAGGTGCTCAACAACTGGTACATCCGGCGCAGTCGCGAGCGGGTGTGGGGTGCGGGAACGGGCGATGACAAACGCGACTGCTACGACACGCTGTACACGGTCCTGACCACCGTCTGTCGCGCCGCCGCGCCACTGTTGCCGATGATCAGCGAGTCGGTGTACCGCGGTCTCACCGGCGAGCGCAGCGTTCACCTCACCGACTACCCGAGGGCGGCCGACCTGCCTGCCGACGCCGCGCTCGTCGCGGCCATGGACCGCGTCCGCGAAGTGTGCTCAGCGGTGCTCTCGGTTCGCCGCGCCGCGCACCTGCGCGTGCGCCTGCCGCTGGCCTCGGTGACCGTCGCCGTACCCGATGCCGAGGCGCTGCGCCCGTTCGTCGACCTGGTCCTCGACGAGGTCAACGCCAAGGAGGTTCGGCTCACCGACGACGTCACCAGCGCGGCTCGCCCGGTGCTCGCCGTCAACGCGGCGGTGGTCGGCCCGCGTCTTGGGGCGGCAGCACAGACGGTGTTCGCAGCCGCGCGAAAAGGGGAGTGGTCGCGTTCGGCGGATGGCGGCATCGAGGTGGCCGGCTTGCACCTCGGTGAGGGCGACTTCACGCTCACCCTGCGTGCCGACGACGAGGAGCGGACCCGCGTGCTCGAGTCCGGCCAGGGGGCGGTGACCGTCGACACCACCGTCACCGCCGATCTGGAGCGCGAAGGCCTGGCACGCGATGTCGTGCGCTTGGTGCAGTCGGCGCGCCGAGACGCCGGGCTCCACCTCGCCGACCGCGTCCGGCTGAGCCTCGACCTGCCTCCCGCGCACACCGAGGCGGTGGAGGCCCACCGCAACCGGGTGAGCAGTGAGACCCTCGCGGTCGAGCTGACCCTGGGCGCCGTCCCGGAGGGGATGACGGTGACCGAGAGCGACGTCGACGGCGGCGTGGCGCGGGTGGGCCTGGCCCGCATCTGACTGCCACCGCCGGGGGTTGTCGCCCGATGAACTGGTAAACTGCCCGGGCGGCGTGGAGCAGTGGCAGCTCGTCGGGCTCATAACCCGAAGGTCGCCGGTTCGAGTCCGGCCGCCGCAACCACCACTTTCGGTTGGTCCGGGGCTGCCGCGACCCAGTCCGTACAATCGGGCTCCGATCGGCGGCATAGCTCAGTTGGTAGAGCACCCGGCTCATACCCGGTATGTCCCTGGTTCGAACCCAGGTGCCGCCACCAACTCGCGGTCGCACAGGTGGCGCATGACCGCCCACGGGTCGTCGATCGAACCACGGCAGCGC
>JALYTM010000187.1 GCA_030854305.1 Candidatus Dormiibacterota bacterium | reverse complement strand
GCCGACGAGGACGCCGCGGCCGCGGCGGACCCCGTCCCCCCGCGGCGTGACAGCGACCTCGCCGGGGGTGGTCGAGACCGGCGAGAGCTTCGAAGCCGTGGTCTTCGACTACGGGCTCACCCTGGTCGGGTTCGAGCGCCCGCTGGAGGCGATCGACCGCGCACAGCGCGCGATCGCGGACCTCATCCGCGCGGGCGGCCATGACCGGCCGTCGGAGGCCTGCCTCCGGGACGAGGTGTACGGCCGCATCGAGGCCGAGGTGTCGGCACACGAGGCGTCGCAGGTGCTCGAGGAGATCGACATCGCCGACGTGGAACGCCGTGCCTTCGCAGCCATCGGCCTGGACCTCGATGCCGCCCTGCTCGACGGCTGCAGCCGGCTGATCCAGGAGGCGTGGTTCCACGGGGTACGGCTCTATGACGACGTGGTGCCGGCCTTGACGCTGCTGCGCGAGCGTGGTGTGAGGATCGCTCTCTGCTCCAACGCCGCATATCGCCCGGCGAGCCTGCACGCCCAGCTGGCCAATGCCGGCCTTGACCGCCTGCTCGACGCGGTCGTCTTCTCGTCCGAGGTGCGCTGGCGCAAGCCGTCGCCACGGATCTTCGAGGCGGCCCTGACAGCGCTCCATGCGTCCGCGGCACGCTCGCTGTTCGTCGGCGACCGGCTGCGCGAGGACGTGTCCGGTGCGCAAGCCGTCGGCATGCGCGCCGTCCTCATCGACCGGTCCGAAACCACCTCGAGCGCTGCGACCGCCCGCAGTGATGCGAGTGCACGACCGCTCGCAGTGATCCGAACGCTCGCCGACCTGCCCGCCCTCGTCGGCACAGCGACAATGTTGCGCAACGACGGGCGCAGAATCTGAGCGGGTCTATACTCGCGCTCACGCCGCCGCTCATGGTCTGCGCGTGTTTGTGAGGACGTTGTGGACTTTCGCGACTACCTGAAGGAGAGGTGTCGCCAGCGGGGAATCTCGCTTCACCGGCTGGCACTTCTCTGCGACCTCAACCAGATCTACTTCTACCAGGCGGTGAACAAGAACAAGGAGAACCCGCCACCCTGGGTGCTCCGCCGCGCCGCCCCCCACCTCGGCGTCGCATACGTCGAGCTGCTCATGGCCGCGGGCTACCTGAGCGACGCGGACCTCGCCGAGTGGCGCGACCGTATCGGCGGAGCGGTCCCGGCACACTGACCCGGCGCCGGCAACGGCGGTGGATGACGTTCGATACTCCGGCTGTGCACTGGCCGCGCGCGATCATCCACGTCGACCTCGACGCCTTCTACGCATCCGTCGAGCAGCTGCGCCGTCCCGAGCTGCGCGGCAAGCCGGTGATCGTCGGTGGCGCCGGCGACGACTACCGGCGTGGCGTCGTCAGTGCGGCGTCGTACGAGGCGCGGCGGTATGGCGTGCACTCGGCCATGCCGCTCGGCCGCGCGCGACGTCTCTGTCCCCACGCGGTGGTGGTGCCGGTGGACTTCGACGCCTACCGGAGTGCGTCACGCCAGGTGTTCGCGATCGCGCGCGACCTCACGCCGCAGCTGGAACCGCTCTCCCTCGATGAGGCATACCTCGACGTCACCGGCTCCATCCGCCGGTTCGGCCGGCCTGAGGAGATGGCGGCATGGCTTCGCGACCGCATCGCCGCCGAGTGCAGCCTCGACGCATCGTGTGGCATCGCCACCTCCAAGCTGATCGCCAAAGTGGCGTCCGACCTGCGCAAGCCGCGCGGCTTCGTGGTGGTGCCACCCGGGACCGAGGCCGCGTTCCTGGCGCCCCTGCCGCTGCGGCGACTCCCCGGACTGGGGCCGTCGACGGAGGCGTCCCTCAGCGGGCTCGGAATCACCACCATCGGCGAGCTGGCCGCTCTCCCCGTTGCCACGCTGCGACGGCGCCTCGGCGACCACGCCGCCAGCAGCCTGCGCGAGCGCGCGCGTGGCATCGACCACGGCCACGTCAGCGTCCCTGATCGTCCCAAGAGCGTGTCGCGGGAGGAGACGTTCAACACCGACGTCAGTCAGCGCGCGGTTCTGCACCGCCACCTGCGGGCCTGCGCCGCCGACGTGGGGCGCCGTCTCCGTCAGGGAGGCTGGTCGGCTCGCACCGCCACCCTCAAGCTGCGGTACGGCGATTTCACCACGATCAGCCGCCAGGTGAGCTGGAGCTCAGCGCAGACCGGCGACGTCGCCGTCGCCGAGGCGGGGATCCGTCTGTTCGACGCGGCGTGGACCGGCGACCCGGTGCGCCTGCTGGGGCTCGGAGTCAGCGGCATCGACGACGCGGCGCAGATGGACCTGTTCGACATCGGCGCCGCGCCGCGCGACAGCCGGCTCGACACCACGCTGGACGCACTGCGCGAGCGCTTCGGGTCCGCGGCTCCTCGCCGCGGCGCTGTCCCCACTCTGCGGGACCTCGACTTCCGCGGCGAGGATCTTCGCCCCGACTCCGATGACGGCTGAGCGGCTCACACGTGCAGGAACGACTTGACGAGCTGGATCACCAGGACCGCGCCGCCGCCCTTGACCAGCATGTCCACGAGGAACCCCGAGCCCGACTCCTGGTGCTGCATCACGCGATGAAGGCTTGACAGCGCCACCCCGGCAGGGATGAGGTACTCGGCTGCCGTCAGCAGTGGACTCCCCACCGTGTTCCACACATGCAGGGTGTCGCGAGTCGGGTCGACCTGGAGATCGGCGACCAGGTGGACGAACAGCGTGGCCCAGAGTCCCATCCCTCACTCCTCGGTGCTGCCGTGCCTGTGTGCACGTCGAGCATCACTGTCGAGGCACGGTTGGGACGTCGCGCGGACATCGGCAGCTCACTGAGACCGTGGTCCCGCGGATGTCCGCCGTCGCACCGCAACGCTGCCGATCGTGAATGAGTTCATCGTGCGTGAGCTGCGGCTGCGGCGCATCCCGGTGTCCGATGCCGCGCCACGCGGGGGGGCCGTGTGTCGTGACCATCAGCCTGCCGGCGACCCCGTCACGCCCACCGCCCAGCCCTCGTTCCCCCGGCTCGGCACGCACTCCCGGCGCCACCTGGCGGATCCCGAGCTCCAGCGCTGACTGTCCGCGACCTGTCCCGGTGACCCGGCGAGGCTCGGGGAATGACGCCGCCCACCCAACTGCACCTCGCGTTGTCGACCTGTGCATTCGGTGCTCTGCCTGACGCGGTGTGCAACGTCGTGGGCGGCATCGGGAGCGTCACGTCGGACATCGCCGAGATCATCCAGAACCCGTTTCGCTGGCTCTACCACCACACACTCGGGGTTGCCGTCCCGCAGGGTCCGGGCGACCCCGGTTGGGCCGCCTGCCAGCAGGACTGGTCACAGGCGGCCTGCCCCAAGCTGATCGACAGCCTCCAACCCGGCAGGGTCACGCTCGCCAGCGAGTGGCCGCGCCTGTACAGCGCGTTCGCGGTGTCAGGAGTGTTCATCGGAGCGACCGCGTGTGTGCTGCGGGTGGTGCGAGGCGTGTTCGATGAGCGGGTCGCCGGCATGCACCTGATCGTCGACAACCTGGTGCGGCTGGTGATCGTGACCGGTGCGCTGCTGCTTCCGTCGCCGGGCGCTTCGCTGCTCCTGGGGTTCCTGACGTGGAGTACGGCCGCGTCCGGAGCGGTCGCCGCCTCCGCGGCCACGGCGATCACCGGCGCGTTCAACACCGCGCTGGACCTCGGGGCGGTGATGGCGAACATCGCGTCGACGGGCTTCGGCATCGGCGGCGTGGGCAACTTCCTGGTCGCCATCCCGGTTCTGCTGGCGGCTCTGGGTGTGGTGTACATCTTCGCGCTGTACCTGCTCCGGATCATCCAGCTGGTCTTCGCCGTCGCCACCGCGCCCATCTTCGTGGGCCTCGCGGTGTACGACCCGCGCAGCCGCTTCGTCCAATGGTGGCTCGACCTCTTCACGTCCGCGATGGTGCTGCCGATCGCGCTGTCGGTCTGCGGGTCACTGACGGGGGCGGTCGCGCTGCTGCTGTTGGGGACGCACCCGGGGACACCCGGGCCCACCGGTGCGGTGGAGGCGACCATGCGCACGCTGATGGCTTGCTGCGCGGTGCTGGGCGGCGTCTGGATGACCGGGAAGGCCGTGCACGGATTGGCTTGGCGTGGGTTCAGCCACGGCGGCATCACCGGCGCCGTCACCGCGGCGTCGACCTCGCTGATGGCGCTGCCCACTCTCGGCGGCAGCATGTCGTCCGCGATCCGCGCCGGGGCCGGCGGTGGGCGGTTCCTCGCCGGCGGCCGCCGTCCGCCGAGTGCGATGG
>JALYTM010000186.1 GCA_030854305.1 Candidatus Dormiibacterota bacterium | reverse complement strand
ATGACGGCGGTGGCGCAATGCTCGTCGGCGACACTGATGTCGCCTCGTTCCCAGCGCTCGCCGATGAGGCGGAGAGCGGGAACGAAAACGCCCATGTACAGGTCGGCAGGCGACGTGCCGCCGGCGAGGATCGATTGCACGAGCGTCCATCCCCCCGCCTCGTCGCCGGCGATGAGACGGTTGACAAGCTCGGGCACCCGCCGCGCGTGCGCAGTGCGGCTGCGGCCGGGTGCGGTGGCGGCGCCGCGGGTGCGGAGGCGCTCGACGTCGCGGCTGTCCACCACCCATCCGTCCTCGCGTTTGCTGGCGGGGAGGCGGCCGGTGCGCACGTAGCGGTACGCGGTCATGTAGTGGACGCCGAGATGTTGGCTGGCCTCGTGGAGGGTCAGGGAACGGCGGGCAGGGGCGCGGGATCTCGTCACGGCCATTCGGTGCTAAATGGTAGCGAGACCGACGTCCCATCGCCCAGGGTCGGCACCTGTCCAGATTCCGACGTCGACCATGCGGGTGACGGTCGGGGCGAGGGCCCGTTTCGTCACCTTTGCCGGCGCCGCCAGCTCGGTCAACATGAAGGGACCGCCCACGACCAGCCGCTCGAACACCCGGCTTTGGGCGGCCCCCACCCTCTCGAAGCCGCGACCCGCTATCTCGGCGGGAACCTCCGCGCCAACACGTCATGCGGCGTCAGCCGCAGTGTGCCGATGTTGCGCGGATCGCCGTCGTGAACCACCTCAGCCGTTGCAGTCGGTTTCACATCGTCGGGTCACTTGACAAGGTGGTCGTGCAGGCTGCCGCATGCCTAATCGTGTGCCATCAGCCCTTGCGTCTCGGTGAGCGGCGGGCGGCGCTCGGTCAGTCTTATTTGTGGCGGTCTTGAAGTTCGTTCGTAATCGCAGGTGTGCACCCGCACGTAGTGGTCGCGGGCGATGCGGGTGCCGTGCCGACAGGCAACGTCCGGCGCCCCCCGGCGGCAGCGCCAACGTCGCCGCCCGGTCGTGGGCGATGCGGTCCCGTGGGATGGCACCGCAGGATGCGGTGCTTGCGCCGGTCGGCTCGCTGCTCAAGCCACCACTCCGCAGCTGGGCGTTGAAGTCAGGCTTTCTCCTTCCGGGCGGACTGTAGGTCGTCCTTCGGTGTGGCTCCGACCGGCGGCGACCCACCAGTAGTGCACCGTACGTCGTCCTCTTCCACCCGTGCCAAGTCGCGTGCGAGTGGAGAGGTTGGCGAAGGCGGCGGGATTCTACGGGCCTCCGCGGCCCACTGTCACACCCGGGATTACGCAGATCTTCCCCGCGCGAGCATCCAGCAGGCGAAGCTCTAGCCGGCAGCGCGATTGAGGTGCCTGCACCGGGTAAGGTAGGTGTCGTGATCGACGCAGCGACGCTCACAGTCCACGGTCACGGCGCGGCCTCGGCTCGCCCTGACCACCGCCGACACTCGTCCATCGGTGCGGTGAGCGCCCGGTCAACAAGCTCGGCGGCCACGTCGGCGGAGGGCGCTTCATCCAACCACTCTTGAGGTCATGGCTGGCTCCGCTGCGACACGTCTGGCAACGCGTCCCGGAGTCGAGGGTATCCTGATGACCAGACCAGAGAGGTGCAACCGTCATCTCTGCGCGCTGTTGAGGCACCAGACCCGGCGCCGCCGTGGGTGACGGAGCATCTCCGCCGTCGACAGGGTCACAGCCTCGGCGGTCATGGATGGAGTGGCCCGCCGCAGCTCCGCCTGCCGTCCAGCGGGCGGTCATGGGGGCGCTCGCCGCCCTGACGACGCTCTCGGTGGGGTCGCTGGCTGCGGTGGTCCTTCCCAACGGGGTATCGCCGGAGTCGGCCATCGGCGAGCAGCTCATCAGCTTGGCACCAGCCAACCTGCGTGAGTCGGCGATCTCGTTGCTGGGAACGCGTGACAAGCCGGCGATCGTCATCATCACCATCGCCCTGTGCTCCGCGCTGGTGACCATATTGGGCCTCGCCGCGCGCCGCACCCGGCTGCCGCTCATCGCCGGAATCGTTCTACTGGTTGCCCTGTTTGTCACAGCTGCCACGGAGTCCGCCCCAGCCGCCGCGGGCTCCTCGGTGCTTGGCGGATTGCTCGCCGGGAGCGCTGGCGTGGCCACTCTCGCACTCCTCGCACGGTTCACCGGGCTCGACAACATGGACGGCAGAGACAAATCGGGGCTGGGCGGCGACGGCACAGCCTACAGCCGGCGCCAGTTCGTCACCGCTGCAGTGCTGCTTGCTGGTGCCGCATTACTGGTGGGAGGGGCGGCGACGGCTCTGGCACGCGGCATGCAGTCGTCAGTCGAGTCGTTGCGACGAGCGATCCGACTGCCTCGCGTCAGCCGGCCGTTGCCGCCGGTCCCGACCAGCGCCGCCTTCGACGTACCGGGCCTGAGCCCGCTGGTGACCCCCAACGCGGACTTCTACCGGATCGACACCGCACTCGACGTGCCTCAAGTTGACCCGGGGACCTGGCAGCTCCACCTGACCGGGATGGTGCGCGCGCCCTTCACGCTGTCCTACGCCCAGCTTCTGGCGATGCCGCAGGTGGAGTCCGACATCACGCTGTGCTGTGTGAGCGACCCCGTCGGCGGGCCTCTGATCAGCAGCGCGCGCTGGCAGGGTGTCCGACTCGCCGACCTCCTCAGCCGAGCCGGCGTGTCGGCTGGAGCCAACCAGGTCGTCGGTCGCTCCGTCGACGGGTTCAGCGCAGGTTTCCCGGTCGCCGCCGCGCTCGACGGGCGAGACGCGCTCGTTGCCGTGGGGATGAACGGCGAGCCCCTGCCACTCGAGCACGGATTCCCAGCCCGGCTGGTGGTACCGGGCCTCTACGGCTATGTGTCGGCGACCAAGTGGCTCACGATCATCGAGCTGACGACCTTCGAATCCGTTGGCGGGTTTTGGGTCGATCGGGGATGGGCGCCGGCCGCGCCCATCCGGACCGAGTCACGAATCGATGTCCCTTCCGATGGGAGTCAGCTCGCTCGCGGCACCGTTGTCATCGCCGGTGTCGCCTGGGCGCAGCACCGCGGCATCAAGGGGGTTGAGGTACGCGTTGATGGCCAGGCGTGGCGACCGGCTGACACGGCCAACGCCCTGAGCATTGACACCTGGCGGCAGTGGCGCCTGCGCTGGGATGCGACTCCCGGTCAGCACACCATCGAGGTCCGCGCCATCGACGCAACGGGTCTGCCGCAGGTCCCGCAGACTGCGGATCCTTTTCCCGCCGGGGCCACCGGCTATCACACGATCGCCGTCACCGTCGGCTGAACTCGCACGTTGCACCGGCGAGCAGAGCCGGCCGCCACCGAAGCTCGAGACGACCGCTCCCCCGGCGGACGCCGCGCAGAGAGTCGGTCGCGACAGGCTGGTCTACGCGCGAGCGTATGAGTGCAGGCCCGCGATCCACCGGTTGACGGCGTAGAGGTCGACGAAGCCGACCACGGTGATCAGCGCGGCGCGTGAGCCCGTCCGGCCGTAGGTGACTCGCGCATGCAGACAGATGGCGAAGATGAACCGTCGAGGCTCTGGGGCACACGATAGGGATGTTCACGAAGGGTTGTGGATTGCGATCGACGAGCGGAAACCAAGCGGCACCGCCGCGCGAACTGGGTCTGCCCACCCCCGGTCGCCTGAGGTCGCTCCTCTCCAGCGTGGAACTCCTCCGCCGATTTCCTCCCGCCGCTGTTCGAGACCGGGCAACACCTTCGGTCCCCTGTTAGGGTCCCCGGAGGACGTACAGTTCCTACCATGATCCATCGCTTGGCCCCCAGACCCCCAGTCGCCGTCGTGGCGTTGCTTGCTGTAGCCGTGGGGATCCTTGGCGCATGTGGCTCGACGAATGGCACGAGCAACCCGGGCGGTGCCGCGTCGGGCACCATGTGCGCACCTTCGTCGCCAAGCGGAACCGTGGTCCACGTGTCGCTCATGGATCAGGGAGGTGGCATGGGCGGCGGTGGCATGATGGGCGGCGCCTCCAACGCAGCAGGCTCGATGAACAGCGGGATGGGATCGATGAGCCTGCTGGCCACTCCCAGCGAGGTGAAGGCGGGGGACGTCACCTTTGTGGCCGCGAACGTCGGCTCCATCACCCACGAGCTGATCGTGCTGCCGATGCCGACCGGCGTTGCGGTTGCCGGCCTGCCCGTTGCTGCGGACGACAAGGTGTCGGAATCAGGAAGCCTGGGAGAGGCGTCGAAGCCCTGCGGCGCAGGAGCGGGTCCGGGGATCGGTCCGGGGAAGGCTGGATGGGTCTCCGTGCACCTGGCGATCGG
>JALYTM010000006.1 GCA_030854305.1 Candidatus Dormiibacterota bacterium | reverse complement strand
GCCGGACACAACGTGGGTGGTGCTCACCGGCAGGCCGAGGAAGGTGGCACCTTGGATGACCACGCCGGCCATCGTCTGGGCGGCGAACCCGTCGACCGGCTCGAGACGGACGATGCGGCTGCCCATGGTCTTGATGATCCGCCAGCCGCCCGCGTAGGTCCCCACGCCGATGGCGGTTGCGGCCATGACCACCACCGCCAGCGGCGGCGATGGGAACACCCCCTTGTGCGTGGTCAGGTGCCCCGTCGCCAGCAGCGCCAGCGTGATGATCGCCATCGTCTTCTGCGCGTCGTTGGCGCCGTGGCTGAAGGACACGAAGCCGCCGCTGAAGATCTGCGCCATGCGGAAGCGGGAGTTCGCTCGCGAGGGGTTGAGGTTGTGGAACACGCGGAGCGTGAGCACCAGGAACAGGTAGCCGAGCACGAATCCCAGGAGCGGTGAGGTGACCAGGCCGATGACGACCGGAACCACGCTCGCCCATTTGACATCGTTCAGGCCGTACCCGGCGATGCCCATGCCGATGAGCGCGCCGATCAGGGCGTGCGAGGAGCTGGAGGGCAGGCCCGCGCGCCACGTCACCAGGTTCCAGACGATGGCGGCGGCGAGAGCGGCGATGATCATCGCGAGCGTCACGCCGCCCTTGGGCGCCACCAGGCCGCCGATGGTGTTGGCGACCTTGGTGTGCAGCAGCTGGATGGCGATCACGGCGCCGATCAGGTTCAACGCCGCCGAGAGCAACACGGCCGTCCTCGGTCCCAGGGCGCGTGTGCTGATCGTCGTCGCGACCGCGTTCGCCGTGTCGTGGAAACCGTTGGTGAAGTCGAAGCCTAAGGCAACCAGGATGGTGACGACGAGGAGCGCCGTCTGGGCGTCAGGCATTCTTGATGGTGATCGCCTCGAGGATGTTGGCCACATCCTCGCAGCGGTCGAGCGCGTCCTCGAGAAGGCTGTAGAACTCCTTGAGCTTGAACACCTCCAGCGCTTCGTACCGCCCGCTGAACAGGTCGGCGATGGCTCGTCGCGACTCGGTGTCGCCGAGGTTCTCGAGACGGTGCACCTCGATGCCGTGTTCCTCGACGCCCTTCAGCTGTTCGAGCTTGGCAACGCCCTGCTGCAGCTGCACGCTGGCCGACGCCAGCAGCGACACCATCACCAGTGCCGATGCGGAGACGTGGTCGATCTTGTACAGCGTGACCGTGTCACCGATTTCCTCGATGTAGTCGAGCACGTCGTCGAGGCCGGAGGCGAGCGCGTAGATGTCCTCGCGGTCAAACGGAGTCACGAACGTGCGGTTGAGCGTGCGCACCAGCTCGTGGGTGACCTCGTCCCCCTCGTGCTCCAAATCCCTGATCCGCTGCTGGACCTCCGGCAGGCGGGGAAGGTCCCCGAGGCCGTCGCGCAGCAGCTGAGCCGCTTTGACGATGGTGGCGGCGTGTTGGTCGAAGAGCTGGTAGAAACGTCGTTCGCGAGGCACGAGCGAGAGCCGCACCGTCTCCTCCTGGTGAGTGAGTGGAGGTGCGCAGCATAGGCAAGGGCGCCGGGGGTCTATGCGGCGTCGAGCGGGAGCGCGTGGAGGACGGTTGGTGTGAAGGCGCGACTCGGATACGCGCTGAACGCCGCCGGTGGGGCCACCGGTGTGCGCAGCACGCACCACCGCGGGTCGAGGTCGTCGCGCAGTGCCACCAGGGCCGCGCCGCGCGACGGTGGCGATCCCACCGCGATGGTGGCTGTGAGCCGGGGTTGCAGCCACGTCACCGACCGCTCAACTTGGTCCGCGTCGTCGCACGGCGCGTCGGCGACCGGTTCGCCCACGTCGTCAAGCCATCGCAGCACCGCCGGGGGGCCGGTGATCCGCACGGTCTCGGTGTACCGCAACCGTCCGTCGCGAAACTCGGACAGCACCAGGCGCGTGTCGGAGTCGGCACCCCAGCGGCCTGCCACCACGCGGTCCCTCCGGCTGCTCAGCTCCACACGGAGCCGCTCTGGCGAGGCCACGCCCGGCCGGTACCGCGCCTGCCGGGATCGGGCCAGCATCGCGGTGAGGCCGTGCTCCGCCGCGGCCTCCGCGAGCGCCATGCCGCGACCGGTCACGGACTCCGGCATCTGCAGGTGCGGGTCACCCGGTATCAGGGTTGCGAGCCGTTCCAGGCGCTCGTCCAGTGGATGTTCGGCCAGCGAAGCGCCGTCGGCGCGGAGCAGGTCGGCGGCCAGGAAAACGGCAGCACGCCGGCCGGCGCCGGCCATGCGCAACCCGAGGTCGGGCAGGTCGGGCCGGCCCTCATCGTCGAGCATGCACACGACCCCGTCGAGCACGCTGCCGGCAGGCATCGATCGCGCCGCCACCTCGACGATCTCCGGGTAGCGCTGGGTGACGATACGGTTCAGCCCCTGCAGGCGGACGCCGCCGGAGCCGTCGGTCGCGAGCAGGCATCGCGACCCGTCCCAGTCGATGCTGAACAACCACTCGTCGCTGTCGAAGGGTCCGCTGCAGGGCGTCGCCGTCTCCGCGTCAAGCCAGCCCGGTTCGCCGGCCGCGCCGTCGACCAACGGCAGGCCGGGTGATGTGTCAACTCGTCGACGGCGTCGACGCCCGCTCGGCGAACCCATCACCGCGGCGTCAGGATGCCTTGCGTCGCCTCGACCCCTCAGCCGTCTGTCGCCGCGCGGCGGTGGCAGGCCGGGCATCGGCAGGCGCCTCCTGGCCCAGCTTCTGCGTCTTCTGGGCGGCCTCGACCGACGCCTTGAGAGCCGCCATCAGGTCGGTGACTTTCGACGGCGGCTCCGGCGCGCGCTCCAGGGGCTGGTCGTTCATCTTGGCCTCGACCATCCTGTTGAGGGCCTCGCGGTAGTCGTCGTGGTACCGGGCCGGGTCGAAGCTGGCGCTGAGGTTGTCGACAAGCATCACCGCCATGTCCAGCTCGCGCTTGTGGATCTCCGGGCTGGCATCGGCCTCCGGCAGCGAGAGAGAGCCCGCGTCGCGAATCTCGTCGGGCCAGTGCAGGGTGTTGAGCAGGAGGCCCTTGTCGTGCAGCGCGAGGCGGCAGAGGTGCTCACGGTCCCGGAAGGCGATCTTGCCCACGGCGACCTTGCGGGTCTCCTCCAGCGCAGCCTTGAGCAGGTAGTAGGGCTTGACACCCACCGCCTCGGGCTCGAGGTAATACGCGCTTTTGATGTAGACGCCGGCTTCGATCTCGGTGTCCTCGACGAACTCGAGGATCTCGATGGTACGCGCGCTGCTGAGCGGCAGGGCCTCGAGGTCGTCGTCGTCGACGATCACGAACTCGTCCTTGCCCACCTCGTACCCGCGCACCGTGGCGTTCCAGGGGACCTCCTTGTCCTCGTTGGGGCACCAGCGCTTGTTGCGGATGGGCGTGTGGCAGTCCGGGCAGAGCATGCGGAAGGACACGCTCTTGGACTCGGTCGCGAGGTACAGGCGCACGGGGATGGCCACCATCCCAAAGCTGATCGCACCGCGCCACATGGATCGGGGCATGCCCCGATTCTATGCGTCACGAACGCCGCATGCGCCGCGGTGTGGTTGCTCCGGCTACACCTCCAGCAGCCGCTCGTACGCCGCCTTCAGCTCCGGGTAGCGCAGGAAGATGATGTGCGCGTACTCCTGCGTGAGCGGACCGGGCTGGCGACGAAGATGCATGCCCACCTCCTCAGGCCGGTGGTTGGCCTTCCGCCAGTTGCACCGCTTGCACGCGACCACGAGGTTCTCCCACCGGTCGACGGCGCCGCCGCGCGACACCGGCACGATGTGGTCGATGGTCAGCTCCGCGGACGGCCCCGTGAAGCTGCAGTACTGGCAGGTGTGGTCGTCGCGCAGCAGAAGGTTGCGACGGTTGGGGCGGAGCAGCCGGCGGGGCACGTGGATGGTGCGCAGCAGGCGCACGATCACCACACCCTCGGGCAGGCGGCGCCCGTCCAGGGCGGCAGCAGCCTCCAGCTCGGAGCGCTCGTCGAGGAACGCCACCCGTTCCTTGGACAGCAGGATGATCAGCCGCCGGTGGCTGATGACGTTCAGCGGCTGCATCGACGCGTTGAGCAGCAGCACGGCCATGGCCGAATTCTATGGCGACCCGGGCGCCTCGGGAAGTGGAGCGCGCTCAGTCGAGGGGCGGCAGGTCCTGTCCACCCTGCAGGGCAGCGGTGAACAGGTCTCCCACCTCGGCGATTCGCTGCCCGATCGTCACCACCGTCCAGCGGTCCGGCCGGAGCGCGGGGTCGTCCAGCTCGTCCCAGCTGATCGGTGCGGACACAGTGGCGTGTGCAGTCGCCCGGACCGTGTAGGGCGCGTTCAGGGTCTTGTTGATGATGTTCTGGGTGTAGTCGATGCGGACGCGGCCGGTGCGCTTGGACACCGCCCACTCCCAGCTCACCAGGTCGGGGACGGCCTGGCCGATGGTCCGCGCCACGCCTTCGACCCATCGGAGCACCGCGGAGTAGTCGGGGTCCCGGTTGATCGGCACGTAGATCTGCAGGCCCGTCTGCCCGGTTGTCTTGAGCACGCTGCGCAACCCGTAGTGCTGCAGGGCCACACCCACCAGCCGGGCGATTGTGACCACGCTCTCGAAGGTGGCTCCTTCGGCGGGGTCGAGGTCGAACACGGCCCAGTCCGGCAGGGTGGGCGCGTCGATCCGAGAGTGCCACGGGTGGAGGTCGATGCTGGCCGCGTTGGCCACCCACACCAGGGTTGCCCGGTCGTTGACGACGATGTAGTTTTTTGTCTTCTCCCCGTGGTACGTCCATGTCGTCATCCACGCCGGCGCGTACGACGGCGCGTCCTTGCGCCAGAACGACTTGCCGGTGACACCGTCGGGGAACACCTGCATCGACAGGGGTCGGTCGCGCAGGTAGGGCAGCAGCACCGGCGCCACCGCGATGTAGTGAGCCACCAGGTCGCGTTTGGTGAGGTGTTCCTCCGGCCACATCACTTTGTCCAGGTTGGTCAGTCGCACCGCATGACCATCGACGTCGAGGCTGTCGTTGGCTCGAAGAGAGCGCAACCGGGCGAGCAGGTCATCGTCGACGACGGGCGCCGCGGGCACAGCGTCTGTTGGCGCCGCACCACGGGCTCTCCGGCGGCGCCGCCCGCGCGCCGGGGCTTCCTCCTCGGTCGCGGCGGTGGGATGGGGCGTGGCCTCGTCGGTGGCGGCGATGACGTCGCGCAGCGGTGCAGGCAGCTCACGACGACATGCGGCCGGCTCGATGTCCGCTCGCAGCGCCAGGAACGCGGGGTGCCGGAGGACCCCCTGCCTGGTCCAGCCGGCGTGGCGAACCTCGCAGACCAACTCGGGCCGCACCCAGGTGGCCGGCTCCGTGGTCCGGGGCGCGGGGTGGAGGGGGGAGACGTCTGTCGTCAGCCGGTCGAGGTCGGTGCGCAGATGGGCCAGTGTCGCCTCGTTGAAGCCGGTGCCGACCTGTCCGCAGTGGCGCAGCGCGTCACCGTCGTACACCGCGAGGATGAGCGCGCCCAGCTGCTTGGTGCGCCGGCCGCGGCCCGATGTGTACCCGACGACCACGCACGACTGCGTCTGCCACGACTTGATCTTCAACCAGTCAGGGCTGCGACGGCCGGGCTGGTAGGTGGAGTCCGCGCGCTTGGCGATCATGCCCTCGATGCCACGCTGCTGCACCGCCGTGAAGAAGCCCTCGCCGTCGCGCTCCACATGGTCGGCATAGAGGATGACGTCGCTGGTTCGCAGGACGTCGTGCAAGGTCTTCTTGCGGATGCGCAGGGATGTCGACATCAGGTCGCGTCCGTCGAGCGCCAGGATGTCGAACACCACCATGCGTGCAGGGTCCCGCTTCATCGCGGTGCGCACATCGGTGCCGCGGCTGACGTTGATGCGTGACTGCAGGCGCTCGAAGGACGGCCTGCCGTCGTCGTCCAGGACCACGATCTCTCCGTCGACCACCGCGTCGACGCCGCGCAACGCCACGCGCAGCGCGGCCAGCTCCGGGTACCGCTCGGTCTCGTCGCGTCCGCTCCGTCCGATGATCCGCATCCCCGTGCCGGTGACCTCGGCGAGCGCGCGTACGCCGTCCCACTTCAGCTCGAAGAACCACCCCTCGCGGCTGAATGGGCGGTCGACGCTGGTGGCCAGCATCGGCGACGGGAGTGGCGGCAATGGCCCGTCGCGGGTCGCGGTGGCGCTCCCGGCGGCGTTCGCCGCGGGGATGGACCCGGTGGGGTGGTCCGACGACGGTGCGAGGCGCGAGGCGGCTCGCATCGCGCGTGCGGCCTCACGGGGATCACCACCGCCGGCGGCAGCGATCTGCGCCAGCGTGCGCCCCGTCTTGACCGACACCTCGTGGTCGAGCGCCTCGTACTTCTCGACGACGGCGTCGTCGCGCTTCTTGATCAGCAACCAGTTGCGGTCATCGTCGCTGCCGGTGCTGCGACTCTTCCCACACCGGCCGAGCTTGACCAGCGCGTACTCCCCGGCCAGCTTGACGCCCGACAGACGGAACTTGAGGTCGCCCCGGGCGTAGCTCGCATCGAAGTCCGCGGCGGTCTCGCGCAGCCATTCATAGGTCCCGATGTCCCACAGAAGAACCGTTCCTGCTCCATAACCTGACGGGATCACGCCTTCGAAGTCGCCGTAGTCGACGGGGTGGTCCTCGGTCTGCACGGCCAGCCGCCTCACTGAGGGATCGAGGGTCGGTCCGCGTGGTATCGGCCACGACATCAGGACGCCGTTGTGCTCAAGCCGGAAGTCGAAGTGCATCCGCGTGGCGCGGTGCTGCTGCACGCAGTAGCGGTGACCCTCGGAAAGGGTGTCCCAGGTGGAGCCGTCGGCGGTCGCGGCCGGTTGTGGTTTGCCGGCATTCGGCCCGTCCCCCGACGGCTCCGGGGTGCGGCTGAAATCGCGCTTGCGGCGGTATTCATCCAACGGCATGAGCGCAGTCTGCAACGGTGGGGAGGCTGCGTGCGGGCAGCCGGTTCGACACACCGCCAGAACGCCGTCACCACAATGCGATTCAGGGTTCCCACGGCCACCCGTGACGGGGCCGTCCACGAGCCCAAAACTGGTATGATTCATTACAGTTTCGCGTGCTTCCACAGGGTCCCGACAGGGATCTCCGAGGAGGCCGCCACCCACCCGCCGCCCCCGCCGGCAATCGCATCCTGGAGTCCCCACCTGATCGACGAGAGCGCCCGTGCTGACAACCCTGCCCTGAGCGACGCGGTTGTGTCGCTCGGCGACGGTTCAACCACCATCCCGGGCACTCCCAAGGACGCCTACTCCTCGGCGCAGCTGACCGCCCTGAAGGGCCTGGAGCCCGTTCGGAAGCGTCCCGGTATGTACATCGGGACGACCGATCTGCGGGGTCTTCACCACCTCGTCCGGGAGATCGTCGACAACTCGATCGACGAGGCTCTGGCGGGCTTCTGCGATGCCATCACCGTGACGTTGCACAGCGACGGGTCGGTGTCGGTGCTCGACAACGGCCGCGGCATACCCGTCGACATGCATCCCACCGAGAAGAAGCCCGGCCTGGAGCTGGTCCTCACCGAGCTGCATGCGGGGGGCAAGTTCGGCGGCGGGGGCTACAAGGTCTCCGGCGGACTCCACGGTGTCGGCGCGTCGGTCGTGAACGCGCTCAGCGTGCGGCTGGTCGCCGAGGTGTACAAGGGCGGCAAGGTCCACCGCCAGACCTACACGCGCGGCGTCCCCGACGGTCCGGTCGAGGTGGTCGGCACCAGCGAACGGCACGGCACCATGATCCGCTGGTGGCCCGATGCCACCGTGTTCGAAAGCGTCGAGCACAGCTGGGACGTGGTCACCAACCGTCTCCGGGAGGTTGCCTTCCTCACCAAGGGCGTGTGCATCACCGTTGTCGATGAGGCGGCGCCTCGTGAGTTCACGTTCTACTTCGAGGGCGGTATCCAGGCGATGGTCCGTTACCTCAACGCCAACCGCGCCGTGGTCAACGCCCGGCCGATGTATGTCGAGCGTGAGATCGAGGGCACGCTGATCGAGCTGGCTGTCCAGTACCAGAGCAGCGTGTTCAATGAGCACGTTCTCGCGTTCGCCAACAACATCCACACCGAGGAGGGCGGTTCACACCTCACCGGCTTCCGCACCGCCCTCACCAGCACGCTGAACAAGTACGCGCGCAAGGCGGGGATCCTCAAGGAGAACGATCCCAACCTGAGCGGCGACGATGTCCGGGACGGTCTCACCGCGGTGATCAGCGTCAAGCTGCAGGACCCGCAGTTCGAAGGTCAGACCAAGACCAAGCTCGGCAACAGCGAGGTCGCCGGCCACGTGTCGACGGCTCTCAGCGATGCGCTCATGCAGTTCCTCGAGGAGAGCCCGTCAGACGGGCGTCGCATCATCGACCAGTCGCTGACGGCGGCACGCGCTCGCCAGGCCGCCGCCAAGGCGCGCGACCTTGTCCGTCGCAAGTCGTTCCTCGAGGGATCGGCGCTGCCCGGCAAGCTGACCGACTGCACGGAGAAGGACCCGTCGCAGTGCGAGATCTTCATCGTCGAGGGCGACAGCGCCGGCGGCTCGGCCAAGCAGGGGCGAGAGCGCAAGAACCAGGCGATCCTGCCGCTCCGGGGCAAGATCCTCAACGTCGAGAAGGCTCGGGCCGACAAGATCCTCGGCAACGAGCAGATCAAAGACCTGATCACTGCGCTCGGCGTGGGGTTCGGTGAGGACTTCAGCCTCGAGCGACTGCGCTACCACCGAATTGTCCTGATGGCCGATGCGGATGTCGACGGCTCACACATCCGCACCCTGCTGCTGACGTTTTTCTGGCGTCACATGCAGCCGGTGATCCAGGGCGGCTTCCTCTACCTCGCGCAGCCCCCGCTCTACAAGCTGGAGAAGGGCTCCGGACGCAATGCCAGGGTGGAGTACGCGTACAGCGACGACGAGCGCGACGTCAAGTCCAAGGAGATGGGTGGCGGTCGCATCGAGGTGCAGCGCTACAAGGGTCTCGGCGAGATGAACGCCGACGAGCTGTGGGACACCACCATGGACCCGGCTCGTCGCGTGCTGCTGCAGGTGTCGGTCGATGACGGGCTGCGTGCCGACGACATCTTCGACCGCCTCATGGGCGCCGACGTCGAGCCGCGCAAGCGCTTCATCCAGACGCACGCCAAGTCGGTCAGGAACCTGGACATCTGATGGCCGAGCTGCGACCCATCGCGCTCGACGCGATGGGGGGTGACAACGCACCGGCGGCGATCGTGCGCGGAGCACTCCGCGCCGCTGCGGAGCTGGACATCCCGGTGATCCTGGTCGGGCGCAAGGAGCTCATGGAGAGCGAGTTGTCGCGCATCGAGGGTCCCGAGACTCAGGCGCGTGCCCGCGTCACCGTGGTCGATGCGCGCGAGGTGGTCGAGATGGACGAGCACCCGGCCAACGCTGTGCGCGCCAAGAAGGACTCGTCGGTCGTCCGCGCCTGTGCGCTGGTCGCCGACGGCACCGCGGCCGGTGCGGTCAGTGCCGGCAACAGCGGCGCCGTCCTCGCGGCGGCGCTGTTCACTGTGAAGCGCATCGCAGGGGTCGCGCGGCCGGCGATCGGCGCGCTGCTGCCGTCGACGGGCCCGCAACCATTCGTCCTCGACGTCGGGGGGAACACCGACTGCAAGCCCGAGTGGCTGCTGCAGTTCGCCGTCATGGGCAGCGTGTACGCGCAGTCGATGATGCGCGTGGCCACTCCGCGGGTGGCGCTCATCAGCAACGGCGAGGAGGCAGGCAAGGGATCGCAGCTGGTCCAGGACACGTACCCGCTGCTGGCCGCATCACGGCTGAACTTCATCGGCAACATCGAGGGCAAGGAGCTGTTCAAGGGTGGCTGCGACGTTGCTGTGTGCGACGGGTTCGTCGGCAACGTCCTGCTCAAGACCGCAGAAGGCGTCGGTGAGTACCTGTTTGCGACGTTGCGCCGGGAGGCGATGTCCAGCCTCACCGCCAAGGTCGGGGGCGCCCTGCTGAAGCCTCGCCTTCGCGCGGTGCGCGACCGGGTCGACTACCGCGCGGTCGGCGGCGCCCTTCTGCTGGGCGTCAACGGAGAGGTCGTCATCGCCCACGGCCGCTCCGATGCTCTGGCGATCATGAACGCCGTCCGTGTGGCCAGCGAGGCGGCGCAGGCGAATGTCAGCGGCACGATTGCCGCGGAGATCGGGCGGGGCACTTCGGTGCCGCAGCCCGCCACCGAGGTAACCGTCAACCGATGAGCATTTTCGAACCGGGACAGATCCGCCGCGTCGACCTTGAGCAGGAGATGCGCTCGTCCTACATGGACTACGCGATGAGCGTCATCATCAGCCGCGCGCTGCCCGATGTCCGGGACGGGCTCAAGCCCGTCCAGCGGCGGATCATGTACGCGATGCTGCAGGAGGGCATCACCGCCGGCGGACGAACCAAGAAGTCGGCAGCGATCGTCGGCGAGGTGATGAAGAACTATCACCCGCACGGCAACACCGCCATCTACGACGCGATGGTGCGACTGGCGCAGGACTGGGTGATGCGCTACCCCCTGGTGACCTCACAGGGCAACTTCGGGTCCGTCGACGGCGACCCGCCGGCCGCCGAGCGATACACCGAAGCGAAGATGTCGGCGATGGCGATGACGCTTGTCGAGGACATCGACAAGAACACCGTTGACATGGCGCAGACCTACCTCGCCGACCCGGACATCCTCGAGCCCACGGTGCTGCCCGCGGTGGCTCCCAACCTGCTCATCAATGGCGCCAGCGGCATCGCGGTCGGCATGGCCACCAACATCCCGCCCCACAACCTCGGCGAGGTCTGCGACGGGCTTGTCCGCCTCATCGACGACCCGGCGGCGACCACCGAGGACCTCACCAAGATCATCAAGGGACCGGACTTCCCAACCGGCGGGATCATCTACGCACGCGACCTTCCGGTCGTGTACGGCACCGGCCACGGCCGCGTGGTGATGCGTGCGCAGGTCGACTTCGAGGAGTCGTCCGACGGGCGCGAGCAGATCATCGTTCGCGAACTTCCCTACCAGGTCAACAAGGCTCGCCTCCTCTCCCACATCGCCGAGCTGGTGAAGGACCACAAGCTCGAGGGCATCGACGGCCTCAACGACGAGTCCGACCGCAACGACGCGACCAGGATCGTTATCAAGCTGAAGGCCAGCGCGCGCCCGCACACCGTTCTCAACAACCTTTTCAAGCACACCCAGCTGCAGCTCACTTTCGGCGCGATCATGCTGGCCCTGGTCGACGGCCGCCCCCAGGTGCTCGGGCTGAAGGCGATCCTGCAGCACTTCATCGACTTCCGGCGCACGGTGGTGACCCGACGCACCCGGCACCTGCTGGCCAAGGCTCAGGATCGCGCGCACATCCTCGAGGGTCTCCTGAAGTGCCTGGACCACCTCGACGAGGTGATCGCGATCATCCGCGCCGCCAGCGACGAGAGGGGCGCACAGGCTCAGCTGGAACAGCGCTTCGAGCTCACCGAACGCCAGTCCAAGGCCATCGTTGACCTGCGCCTCGGCCGCCTGACCCGGCTGGAGGCGGGCAAGATTCGCGAGGAGTACGCCGAGCTGATCAAGGAGATTGCCCGGCTCGAGGACATCCTGGCCAACCCCCGCCTCGTCGACGAGATCATCAAGGATGAGACCGCGAGCATCCGCAAGAGGTTCGCCGACCCGCGCCGCACCCAGATCAACCTCGGCGACATCGAGCTCAACGAGGAGGACCTCATCCCGCGCGAGCAGGTCTTCGTCACGCTGACCAACCGGGGGTACATCAAGCGCATCAACTTGGCCAGCTACCACGGACAGCACCGTGGCGGAAAGGGCGTGGTCGGAGCGCGTCGGTCGACCGACGAGGACTACATCGCGCACTCGACGACGGCGAGCACCCACACCGACATGCTCTTCTTCACCAACCGTGGACAGGTCTATCGCCTGCGCACCCACGAGATTCCCGACGTCAAGCGCCAGGCCAAGGGTCTGCCGGTGATCAACCTGATCGATCTCGACCACGGCGAGCGCGTCACCGCGCTGATCGACATGGAGGAGTTCAGCGATTCGCAGTACCTGGTGATGGTGACCAAGCTGGGTCAGATCAAGAAGACGCCCGCCGCCGCCTATTCGGCGGTCCGGCGCAACGGCCTGATCGCGATCAACCTCCAGGGCGACGACGAGCTCAATTGGGTGCGTCGCTCCTCGGGCGGCGACGAGCTGCTGATCGTCACCCGCCGCGGCAAAGGATCTCGCTTCAACGAGAAGGAAGTCCGGCCGATGGGCCGCGACACCATGGGGGTCGGCGCCATGCGCCTGCGCGCCGGCGACGAGATCGCCGGCTTCGACATCGTCGCGCCCGATGGCCACGTGCTGGTGATCACGCAGAACGGCTTCGGCAAGCTGACGCCGATGTCCGACTACCCGGTGAAGAGCCGCAACATCCAAGGGGTCTACACGTTCGACCAGACAGCCATTCCCAAGATCGGCGAGATCGTCGGGATGAGGGTCGTCCAGGACCTGTCCGAAGAGCTGATGGTGATCAGCACCTCGGGCCAGGTCATCCGCATCCCGCTCGAGCAGGTACGCGTCTCCGGTCGTCAGACGCGAGGCGTGATCATCATGCGGATGGACGGCGGCGACAAGGTGGCCTCGATGGCAGGAGTCGGGCAGGCCGGGACGCTGGACGCCTGACCTCGCTCAGAGCGGGGGCGGCTCCCGGAACAACAGGGTGCGACACGGGGCGTGGCGCAGGATGTACGGCGCCGTCTTGCCCATGAAGAACTCGCCGAAGCGCTCGCGGAAGGGCATGCCGACCACCACCAGGTCGGCCTTCCAGTGCGCGATCTCCTCGACGATGGCGGGCCCGGCATCGCGCGCCTGGAGCAGCTCGGTTTCGACCACCGTGTCCAGCTCCGCGGCCGCCACCTTCTCGGCCGTCTCGAGCAGGGTCTCGGCCCGATCCATCTCCGCGTCCTGCACGGTGCCGAGCGCAAGCCCGCGGCGGATCTCGAGCACGGTGACCACCATCACCTTGGCCTTGCCGCGCTTGGCGAGACGGCAGCTCAGCCGCACGGCCTCCATGTCGGTCTCGGCGCCGCTGACCGAGACCAGGACGCGCAGGGGGATGAAGCCGACCATCGGGCCATGATGCTACCCCATGGGGCAGAGCGGCCCCCGCTGGCTCCGGGCGCGGCAACGTAGAATGCGCGGGCACCAATTTCTGAGGTAGCTGCGTGAAGGTCGTGATCGTCGGGTGTGGCCGCGTGGGGTCGACACTCGCCCGGGAGCTGGACGCTGCCGGCCACCGGGTGACCATCATCGACGAGCGCGTCGCCGCCTTCAGCCGCCTCGGTGAGGACTACGGCGGCGAGATGGTGGTGGGCACCGGCATCGACGAGTCGGTGCTGCGCCGTGCCGGCATCGAGGACGCCGACTGCTTCGCGTCGGTGACCAACGGCGACAACCGCAACATCATGGCCGCGCAGGTGGCCAAGGTTGTCTTCAACGTCCCGCGGGTGATCACACGCATCTACGACCCGATCCGCGAGCAGACCTACCGGGGCTTCGGGTTGGAGACGATCTGCTCCACACGGATCGTCTCCGACATGGTCCTCGCCTTCCTCACCACCGGTGACAACCCCGCATACACGAGCAAACCCCCGGCGGGTGCCGTCCCGGCGCGATGAGCACTGCAGCCGCCGACCGTCCGTATGTGGTCATCATCGGTGGCGGCAAGGTGGGCTTCTACCTCGCCAAGCACCTGATCGAACGCGACTATGAGCTCACCCTGGTCGAGAAGAACGCGACCCGGGCGGAGTGGATCGAGCACCAGCTCGGGTCGGTCAGCATCATGGTCGGCGACGGCGACGAGATGGCGTTCCTCTCGACCACCGGGATCGAGCGGGCGGGCGTCTTCATTGCCTGTACCGGCGACGACGAGGACAACCTGGTCGCCTGCCAGCTGGCCAAGGGCAAGTTCGGGGTCGGCCGCACCATCGCGCGTGTCAACAACCCCGTGAACGTCAACGTGTTCACCGCGCTGGGCGTGGACGTGCCCGTGAGCGCCACGGACCTGCTCATGGGCCTCATCGAATCCGAGATCAGCACCTCCGATGCCGTCCGCGGCATCGCGGTCAAGGCGTCGGGGGCGAACCTGATCGACGTCGCGCTCCCGGACCTCTCCTCGCTGGTGGGGAAGACGGTGGGCGACGTCACACTGCCACCCGGCGACGCCATCGTCTGCATCGTCCGTGATGCAGAGCCGGTCATCCCCGGCCCTGCCGAGGTGATCAGGGCCCGCGACGAGCTGATCGTGTACTCACGGCGGCTGGACATCGCGGCCGTCCGCGACTCGCTGACGGCCTGACCCGCGGATCAGCTGCCCTGCGGCCGCGACCCGGGCAGGAAAAGAGGCTGCCGCGCCCGGTGGGCGGCGGCAGCCCCGGTGTCAGGTGAGCGGCCTCAGATGGTGGCCTTGCCGATCTTGAAGATCTTGGTCCCGCACGTCGGGCACGTGCCCGTCGTTGCCGGTTTGCCGTTCTTCATGGTGATCGCCTGTGGGTCCTTGATCTCGGTGGGCGCCTTGCACTTGAGGCAGTAGCCGGTGACGGCCATTCGTCCTCTCCTATCCAGGGTCGATGCGAGTTCGGCGGGCTCGGCCCTCCGGCTCAGTTCGGCCGCATTCTAGCCAACGCCCGCCCGAATTGGAGCCGAATTCGCGCGGAGGGTCCCCGAAGGACCCAAAAACGCGCTAAACGGTGCGGACGTCAGAAGGTCAGGTGGTGACGGAGGAATGCGAGTGTGCGGTCCCACGACAGCCTCGTCGCCTCCGGGTCGTGCACCTCGGGACGGTCGTCGTTGAAGAAGGCGTGGTCGGCGTCGTACCAGAACGACTCGACGCTGACCCCCGCCGCGGACAGTCGCTTCTCGAGGTCGGCAATGGTGTCGTGGTCGTACGAGTGGTCCTTCTCACCCCAGTGCCCGAGCACCGCCGCCTTCATGTGGGAGAGGTCGATCCCGTTGCGTGCCGGCCCGACGCCGTAGTAGGTGATGCACGCGGCAATCTCGGGGTCCTGGCTGGCGGCGTACAGCGCCAGGCCGCCGCCCATGCAGAACCCCACCACACCGACCCGGCTGCCGGTCACGAACGAGGCATCGCCGAGGTGCGAGACCGCGCCCCCGATGTCGCGTCCGGCGCTCTCGATGTCGAGGTTCATCATCTCCTTCTGCGCCTCGTCCGGCTCGGTGGTCACCTTGCCGTGATAGAGGTCCGGGGCCAGCGCGACGAACCCCTCGGCCGCGAAGCGGTCGCAGACGTTCTTGATGTGCGGGGCCAGGCCCCACCACTCCTGGATCACGACGACACCGTGACCCTGGCCACCCTTGGGCCGGACCTCGTAGCCCCTGCACACGTGTCCGCTGCTCGGGTATTCGACCATCTCGCCCACTGCCTTCTCCTTCTCGTGTTGTGATGTGGCGACAGCATAAGCAAGCGATCCATGCGTGCTCGGCCGAGCTGCGGCCGCGCCGGACGGCAGGGTCAT
>JALYTM010000185.1 GCA_030854305.1 Candidatus Dormiibacterota bacterium | reverse complement strand
CGTCAGCTCAGCGTCGACGGTGAAGTCGTGCGCGAGGATTTCGAACCTCTTGACCTGCTCGACGTGGCTGAGCCGGGAGTTCACCACGTCGACGTGGGTCTGCAGCTCGGCACGCAGTCCGGGGTGGACAGCCAGCTCGTCGAGGCCGGTCGGCCAGCCACGTTGGGCTGCGACCTCCGACGCCGCTGCTTCGTCGAGGGTCAGCAGCGCGGTCATGAACGGGCGGCGGTCGCCGATGGCCACCGCGTGTCCGACCAGCGGATTCGCCGACAGGGCCAGCTCGATGTTGCCCGGTGAGATGTTCTTGCCGCCGGCGGTGATGATCAAATCCTTCTTGCGGCCGGTGATGCGCAGGTAGCCGTCGGCATCGAACTCGCCGACGTCACCGCTCTGCAGCCAGCCGTCGACCACCGTCTCCGCGGTGGCGTCGTCGTTCTTGAGGTACCCGGGGAAGACCACCCCGCCCCGCACCAGGATCTCGCCGTCCTCGGCGATTCTCACGTCGTTGCCGGGGAACACCTCACCGACGGTCCCGATGCGCGACCGGCCCGGCCGGTTCATCGAGGTGATGCCGGTGTTCTCACTCTGCCCGTAGATCTCACAGACCTCGAGGCCGATCGACCGGAAGAAACGCAGCACCTCGGGGTCGATGGGCGCCCCCCCGCTGGCGAGGATCTTCGCCTTGTCCAGGCCCACCGCCTCGCGCAGGGTGCGGAGCACCAACCGCTCCGCCAACCGGTGCCGACGGCGCGGTGCACTTGACCCCGGACCGTCGCGCTCCTCCGCGTCGGACACGCGACGACCGACGCCGATGGCCCAGCGGGCCAGCGCTCGCTTGGCCGGGGAGCTGCGGTCCACCTGCTTGTTGATTTGGAGCGCCATCTTCTCCCACACCCGCGGCACGCCGAAGAACTGGGTGGGGCGCACGTCGCGCAGCCGTGGACCGAGATTGGGCAGACCGTCGAGGAACCAGGTCGGGTTGCCGTCGCGGTAGGAGTGGAACTCGCTCACCATGCGCTCGGCGATGTGGGCCAGCGGCAGGTAGCTGAGCATGCGGTCGTCGGGACCGCTGTCGAGGATGCCGACCAGGCCGTCGCCGGCGGCGGCGATGTTGTCGTTGGTGAGCATCACCGCCTTCGGTGGGCCGGTGGTACCGCTGGTGTAGATGAGCGTGACCACGTCGCTGGTGGCGGTGGACGCGGCGCGCTGGTTGAGCTCGCGTGCGTTGGCGTTGAGTGCCTCCTCACCGATGCGGAGCGCGTGCTGCCAAGGTACGACGAACCCGTCCGGGGAGCGGTTCTCGACGCCCTCGAACACGACCACGCGCGCCAGCCCGGGAAGCCGGTCGCGCTCCTGCAGGACGCGGTCGAGCAGCTGCTTGTTCTCGACGAACACCACCCTGCTCTCGGAGTGGTTGAGCACGTACTGGGCCTGTTCGGCGCTCAACGTCTGGTACAGGGGCACCGGGACCACCCTCGACATGAGGATGGCCGCGTCGGCGGTGTGCCACTCGGCGCGGTTGTTCGACCAGATCGCGGCACGTTCGCCGGGCTGCAGCTTCTCGGTCAGCAGGTACGAGGCAATCCGCCGCGCGCCGTCGCCGAACTGGCCCCACGTGATCGACACCCACCGATCGCCCACTCGCGAGTAGAGCGCAGGCATGGCGGCACGGTCGCGCACCTGGCCGAGGAGGCGGTCGACAAGGGTCAGCGAGCTGCCCTCGGCGTCGCGGAGCTGCTGCGCGACGGGTGCCTCGCTGCTCATCGACGCGACAGAATGACACAAACGCCACCGCCCGTCCGGCCGCGCACAGCCGGTCCTGCCGGGTGGCGGCACACCGGAGGGTCGCGCGTGGTCATCGGCTCGCTCCAGGTCACCATCCTGGTTCCCGACAGCGGCTCGCTGAAGGAGAAGCGGATGGTGGTGCGCTCGATCACCAGCCGGGTCCGCCAGACGTTCGGTGTGGCCATCGCCGAGGTGGGCGACCTGGACGCGTGGCAGAGCGCAATCCTCGGGGTGGCTTGCGTCAGCAACAACGCGCGCCATGCGGACGAGGTCTGCCAGAAGGTGCTGAGCTACATCGAGAACGACGCCGACGGACTGGTCAGCGGCTCGCACTTCGAGCTGGTGCACGTATAGGTCGCTGTCAGCTCCGGGCCGCGGTCGACGCCTCCTCCAGCTCGGCGAGGTCCTGGTCGGACAGCGCCACCGCGGCGGCGGCCACGTTCTCCTCGAGGTGGTCGACGCTGTTGGTGCCGGGAATCAGGAGGGTCGCGGGCGAGACGTGGAGCAGCCACGCGAGGGCGACCTGCCCCGGGGTGGCATCGAGCCGGCGGGCGATGCCTTCGAGCGGACTCCCGGGACCGGCCAGCTTGCCGGTGGCCAGCGGGAACCACGGCAGGAAGGCCAACCGGTGCTCCTCGCACAGTCGCAGCACCGGTTCGGACTCGCGGTCGGCGAGGTTGTAGCGGTTCTGCACCGACACCGGGCCGGCGATGGCGAGCGCCAGCCGCAGCTGGGCGGGGTCGACGTTGGAGACGCCGATGTGGCGGATCTTTCCCTGCCGGCGAAGCTCGACCAGCGCCCCCAGCGACTCCTCGTAGGGCACCGCGGGATCCGGCCGATGAAGCTGGTACAGGTCGATGCGCTCCAATCGCAGGCGCCGAAGACTGTCCTCGCAGGCCGCGCGGAGATACTCGGGGCGGCCGTCGGGATCCCAGCGGCTCGGGGCGGGGCGAACCAGGCCAGCCTTGGTCCCGATCACCAGCCCCTGCGGGTAGGGGTGGAGGGCTTCCGCGATCAGCTCCTCGGACGTCCCGGGACCATAGGAGTCGGCGGTGTCGATGAACGTGACCCCGAGGTCGACGACGCGCCGCAGCACCGTCTTGGACGCCTCGCGGTCGGGGGGATCGCCCCAAACGCCCTGGCCCGTGATGCGCATGGCGCCGTAGCCCAAGCGCCGCACTTCGAGGTCGCCCAGGGTGACGGTGCCGGCGCTGGCGTCGGTAAGACGGTCGATGGTGACGGTCAACGATTTCCTCCTGTGTCGTTCAGTCTGGCACGGGTGCACCGCGGCGCAGCCGGACGGCCGCCTCCCACGGCGTCGCGCCCTCGCCCATGATTGGCCGGTGACAAGCGCCGCCGAAGCCCCCAGCGCCGATGATGTCGAGGCGGCAATCGCCGCCTTCGCGTCGTCGTTGCCGTTTGCGCTCGACCCTTTCCAGCGCGAGGCGATCGCCAGCCTGGAGCGGACGCGTGGGGTGCTGGTGGCGGCGCCGACCAGCAGCGGCAAGACGGTGGTCGCCGAGTACCCGATCTGGCGCTGCCTCCAGGCTCCGCCGGGGTTGCGGCGCGACCACGCGCGGGTGATCTACACGTCCCCACTCAAGGCCCTGTCCAACCAGAAGTTCCACGACCTCACCGAGCGCTTCGGCGCCGCCAACGTGGGACTGGTCACCGGTGAGCACACCCTCAACGAGGGCGCCGCGGTGGTCGTGATGACCACCGAGATCCTGCGCAACGTCCTCTATGACGAGCCGGCGCGCCTCGACCGCGTCTCCGACATCGTGCTCGACGAGATCCACTACATCGACGACCACCCGCGCGGAACGGTGTGGGAGGAGATCATCATCGAGACCCCGGCGCACGTGCGCCTGATCGGGATGTCCGCCACCATCAGCAACGTCGAGGAGGTGGCGGCGTGGATGGCCACGCTGCGCGGAGACATCGGCACCGTGGTGCGCACCGAGAGACCCGTGCCACTGGAGCTGTGGCTGTCGGTGTCGAACCATCTCGAGCCCCTCTTCGACAGCGCCGGCCGCGTCGCCCGGCGCACCCTCGAGCTGGCCCAGAACGAGACCATGCACGAGGCGCGCTTCCGCTACGTCCGTCGTGCACCGGACAACGACCTGTTCGCTGTCATCGACGAGCTGCGGCGGCGCGCGATGCTGCCCGCGATCTACTTCATCTTCTCGCGCCGTGGCTGCGCTGAAGCTCTGGGACGCTGCGCCGTGCACGGTCTCGACCTCACCACACGCGCGGAGAAGGAGCGCATCGACGCTCGGTACGGCGAGCTGCTGCAGCGCATCGACGACACCGACGAGCGGGTCGTGTTCCGCCAGGCGATCGACGTGCATTCGCTGCGCAACGGCATCGCCATGCACCACGCCGGCATGCTGCCGTCTGCGAAGGAGGCGGTGGAGCGACTGTTCATCGACGGCTTGGTCAAGGTGGTGTTCGCCACCGAGACACTGTCGCTGGGCCTGAACATGCCCGCGCGCGCATGCGTGGTGTCGTCGTTCACGAAGTTC
>JALYTM010000184.1 GCA_030854305.1 Candidatus Dormiibacterota bacterium | reverse complement strand
GACGGCTTCAACCGGCGCAACGTCAACCGCACCGTCGCCGAGTCGCTGGCCGACCTCGACGCGGTGGTCGACGATGCGCGGACGGCGGGCTGCGACGTCGACGTGGCCATCTCGGTCGCCTTCGGGTGTCCGTTCGAGGGGAGGGTGAACCCGCAGACCGTCGTCGACCTCTGCGCGGAGCTGGTGGGTCGCGGCGCCGCCGAGGTGGGCATCGCCGACACCATCGGAGTGGCCGACCCGGCGTCGGTCCGGGCACTGTGCGCGCGCGCACTGACCGTCGTGCCCGACGGCCGGCTCTCACTGCACGTGCACGACACGCGCGGCCTCGCGGTCGCCAACGTGCTGGTCGCGTACGAGGCGGGCGTCACCCGGTTCGATGGCAGCGCCGGCGGACTGGGAGGCTGCCCGTTCGCGCCCCGGTCAACCGGCAACGTGTGCAGCGAGGATGCGCTGCAGGCGATCGCCGGCGTCGGCGGGACGCACGGCTGCGACCTCGCCGCCTACTGCACGGTCAGCGACACCCTCGAACGCGATCTCGGCATGGAGCTTCCCGGCAAGCTCCACCGCGCCGGCATCTGGACCGGCGAGAGGGTGGAGGAGCCGGTCCGATGACGGACGACGCGCGGGAGCCGGAGGTCCCGGTGCACGGCTCGGAGGACCTGCAGCGTCGTCTCGCCCTGGCCCGCAGAGGTGGTTCCGAGAAGGCCCGGATCAAGCTCGCGGCGCAGAACAAGCTGATGCCGCGCGACCGCATCGCCACGTTGTGCGACGAGGGTACCGACTTCGTCGAGGACGGCCTGCTCGCCAACAACCTCGCCGGCGACCTTCCCGCCGACGGCGTGGTCACCGGCGTCGGCGTGGTTGACGGTCGGCGGGTGGCGATCATGGCCAACGACCCGTCGGTGAAAGCCGGCTCGTGGGGTGCTCGGACCGTCGAGAAGATCGTGCGCATCCTCGAGACCGCCGAGCGGTTGCAGCTGCCGATGGTGTACTTCGTCGACTCCGCCGGTGCGCGCATCACCGACCAGGTGGCGATGTTCCCGGGGCGTCGTCACGCCGGGCGCATCTTCCGGATGCAGGTGCGACTCTCGGGGCAGGTACCGCAGGTGTGCGTGCTCTTCGGTCCGTCCGCCGCGGGCGGCGCCTACATCCCCGCCTTCTGCGACGTGGTGGTCATGGTCGAGGGCAACGCCTCGATGTACCTCGGGTCGCCGCGCATGGCGGCAGTGGTGGTGGGCGAGAACGTCTCCCTGGAGGAGATGGGCGGAGCGCGGATGCACTGCACGGTGAGCGGATGTGGCGACGCGCTGGTCTCGACTGAGGCTGAGGGCATCGACTACGCGCGCCGGTACCTGTCGTACATGCCGCAGTCGTGGCGCCAGTCGGTGCCCGGCGTCGCGGGCACGCCACCGGATCCCTCGGCGCCCGCGATCGAGGACATCATCCCGCTCGCGGCGGCGAAGGGCTACGACGTTCAGCAGGTCATCCGCGGCCTGGTCGACGACGGCTCCCTCCTCGAGATCAAGAGGCTCTTCGCGCGCGAGCTGGTCACCGGTTTCGCGCGTATCGACGGTCGCGCCGTCGGCATCGTGGCCTCGCAGCCGCGATTCAAAGGAGGGGTGCTGTTCGTCGACTCCGCGGACAAGGGCGCCCGCTTCATCAGCTGCTGCGATGCGTTCAACATCCCCCTGCTGTTCCTCGCCGACGTGCCCGGGTTCATGATCGGCACCGCCGTCGAGCGGCAGGGAATCATCCGCCACGGGGCCAAGCTGATCGCCGCATTGACGCAGGCGAGCGTGCCCAAGATCTGCGTGGTCATGCGCAAGGCCTATGGCGCCGGGCTGTACGCGATGGCCGGCCCCGCCTTCGACCCCGACTGCACCCTGGCGCTTCCCTCCGCGCAGATTGCCGTCATGGGGCCCGAGGCAGCCGTCAACGCGGTGTACTACAACCGCATCCAGGAGCTTCCCGACGAGGAGCGGGCCGCGTTCGTCGATACGTTGCAGGAGGAGTACCGGCGGGACATCGACATCTACCGTCTCGCCGACGAGCTGATCGTCGACGCCGTGGTCCCCCCCGCCGACCTGCGCGACGAGCTTGTCCGCCGCCTCGCAACCTATGCGTCGAAGGTGCGCGACGACGTTCCCCGGCACCACGGCAACTTCCCCACCTGACGCGGCCGGAGGCTTTGCCGACACCTGCTCGGGGTACTCTTCCGCCATGTGGCAGAACATCAAGACGGCCCTACTTCTCGCCCTGCTCGACGCCCTCTTCCTGGTGGTCGGCGGACTCGTCGCCCACCGCAACGGCCTGATCATCGCCGCGGTGATCGCGCTGGCGATGAACGGCATCGCCTACTGGAAGAGCGATCGGATCGCCATCGCCGCCTCCCACGCGCGTGAGGTGAGCCCAGCGCAGGCACCCGAGCTGTACCACATCGTCTCCGAGCTGGCCGCAGCCGCCGGCATGCCGACGCCGCGCATCTACATCGCGGACGACCCCTCGCCCAACGCCTTCGCCACCGGCCGCAACCCGGCCCACGCGGCGGTGTGCTGCACCACCGGGATCCTCAACCTCTGCACCGCGCGTGAGCTGCGCGGCGTGCTCAGCCATGAGCTGAGCCATGTGCGCAACCGCGACATCCTCACCGCGTCGATGGCCGCCACGATCGCGCTCGGGATCTCGATCATCGCCCAGATCGCGCAGTTCTCACTGTTCTTCATCGGCGGCGACGAGGAGGAGAGCGGTGCACAGATATTGGTCACGCTGCTGGTCGCAGTGCTCGCCGCGCCCGCGGCGGCGATCATCCAGCTCGCCATCAGCCGCTCCCGCGAATACGAGGCCGACCACGACGGGGCAGTGCTGTCGCATGACCCGCTGGCGCTGGCCGACGCCCTGAGGAAGCTCGAGGCGCGCACCCGCGCGGTGCCACTGCAGGTGTCGCCGGCGCTGGCACCGCTGTACATCGTCAACCCGTTCGGTGGTCGCCGCGCGTCGCTGGCCGCCCTGTTCTCCACGCATCCTCCGCTGGAAAAGCGGATCGCGCGACTGGAGCGGATGGCCGCAGCCCCGCGCTGACGCTGTCCGGCCGCTGCTCAGCCGGTGGAGGTCACCAGGCTGGCGCGCCAGACGATCCTCTGGGAGTCGACCCAGAAGGGGGTGCACGTGATCAGCGTCAGGTCGTGGCCGGTGGTGGGAACCAGCTGGGTCACGCGAGAGGGATCGAGCACCCACCGCTGGGTGACCACGTACGTGTAGCTGTGGCAGGTGCGGTCCTCGACGGTGATTGAGCCTCCCACACCGAGCTGGTCGATGTGCTCGAAGTTGGGCTCGCGATGGAAGGCAATGATCGCGTTCCCCGCTTGGCCGGGGGCGGGAGTTCCCGTGTAGTGGACCATCGAGCGGTCGTGGAGTGAGTCCCATGTGCCGTCGGTGGCGACCCCGGCGTAGTGCTCGGATGCCGGGGAACCGAACGTGACCAGCGCATAGTCGGTCGGGGAGCTGGCGCCGCAGGACACCGTCGTGGGCGCCGCGGTCGGGTCCGCCGTCGAGCTGGGAGTACCCGTCAGCGACTGGGACCCCCCCTGGTTCCAGGTGCTGAGCGCGGTCTGGTCGGCCTCGCCGCGCTGGAACACGCCAGCGAGCGGGATCGCGACCAGGGCGACGCCACTGACGACGGCCGCCAAGCCGACGACCATCAGCGCCATGCGGACCTTCGGCCGGCGACGAGGTACCGGCGGCATGTTCTCGCTCACCCCTCAACCATACACTTGACGCGATCGACGACCGACTCCGTGACTTCGCCGCTACCGGGTCGGCGGGGCATCTGCCGCACCCCGGGGGCGCTCAGCGACGGCGCGGGTTGCGCGGTCGCTTGCGTCCGTAGGCCACCCCTTCGGCGACCGGGTCGAAGGCAACCACGGGGGCATTGCTGGCCAAGGAGATGCCGTCTCCCTGCACGAAGACCTTGCGGGTGCCGACGTCGATGAGGTACGCGATCGTCTTGCCGCCCGACGCATCGGGCAGCACAGAAACGTCCGAGACCGTCCCCGTACGGCGACTGCCGCCGTACGGGAAGGTCACACGGCTGCCGACAGCGATTGCGCCCTCAGGCGCGGCATCGCTCAACGGCCCGCGGGACGGAAGCAGTCGCTGCAGTAAACCGGCTTGTCACCCCGAGGCTGGAATGGCACGCGTGCGATGCCTCCGCACCCGGCGCAGGTCACCTCGTACATCTGTCGCGGCCCGCTGGAGCGGGCGCCGTAGCCGCCGCCACCGCCCCCACCGCCGTAGCTGCCGCCCCCACCACCAC
>JALYTM010000183.1 GCA_030854305.1 Candidatus Dormiibacterota bacterium | reverse complement strand
GAACATCGACGACGGCGTCCGCGGCCGCGCGGGCAGCCTCGGCTCCGTGCGGCATCCCTCCCATGCCGTCGGCGACGAGCACGGCCGCCGACCCGCCGGCGAGAGGGATGGCGGCGAACACGTCCTGGTTCTCGTTGCGCACCGGGCCGATGCTGGTGACCGCCACCGAGTCGCCGACCGCGGAGGTGGTGTCGGAAAGGTCTGCGACCGCGATCGCGGGCGGTTCGCTCACGCGCTGCTGGGCACGCCCGAGGGCGGCTCGGCCGACGCCGGCCTGCCCAACAGCAGCATCGCCACCTCCTCGGCGACAGCAACTGGGTCGACGCAGTGCAGCGTGGTCATTCCCAGGGCGGCGGCGGCCTCGACGTTGCTGCCGATGTCGTCCACGAACAGGCACTCCTCAGGGCTCAGTCCGAGCCGCTCGCAGGTCAGCTCGTAGATGGCGGGGTCGGGCTTGCGCAGGCCCACCTGCGACGAGTCGACGACCGTGTCGAACAGCTCGTCGACCGGCAGCAGCGAGCGCCAGATGCTCTCGCCGGTGCGCGAGATGTTGGTGAGCAACGCGGTGCGGTACCCGGCCTGCTTCAGTTGGCGGACCACGTCGACCATGGCACCGCAGGCGGCCAGTCCGCGACCGAACAGCACCTGCTGTGCGGTACGGGCATCGAACGGCCGGCCGCCGGCAGCCACGTACTTGACAACCATGCGGTCGAAGAACTCGTCGTCGGAGATGGCGCCGATCTCGAGCAGGTGCAGGTCATGCGTGCCGGTGGGCAGGTGGTAGACATCACGGAAGTCGGCGAGGAAGAAACGGAGCAGGTCCTGCTGGCGCGGGTCCACGATGCTCTCGCGATGGCGTCCCAGCGGCTCGGTCATCACCCCGCCCATGTCGAAGACGGCGCCACGCAGACGCGGATGCAGTGGGTCCACGCTCACCGCACCATTGTGGCGGATCACCGGTCGCCGACCGGCCGGGACGGGGGCGGTCAGACCCCGCTGCGAATCCGCTGCAGCTGACGAAGCGTCTCCGCGAGGGCGCGGACCACGTCGTCGTGACCGGGCTCGTCGGCACGGCGGGGAGGCGCGTCGGCCCTGCGAGCGGCGGCATCCTCAGCAGCGGGGACGTTGGGGATCGGGTGCGAGCCGGATGACAAGGCGCGCCCCGACAGGAACACCTCATCGGAGGGGCGCAGGCGGGCGCGGCGAAACCCGGCCGGCGACGTACGCGGCGCTGGGGGTGCCAGGCGGTGGCGCAGGCGGGTCACCGCGTCGGTCCGGAACAGCTCGGACGCACCGGGCATCTCGGCGGCTGCCACAGCCACGTCGACCGGCTCATTGCCGAGAGCGACAATGACGTTGTCCAACTCCTCATACGCCTCGGCGTCCGCCGCGGTGGCCGCGCCGATGACGAAGCGTCCGTCCAGCCCCGGCAGCCACTCAGCGATGCCGGGCTGATGACGCAGCAGGTACAGGGGTCGGGCGTTGGCGGGAATGGCGTGGGACCACCAGCGGTCGAGCTTCTCCTGTCGCTCCTGGTCGGCGAAGAATGCCAGCCCGCGGACCGGCGGGACCGCTACCACCACCAGCAATCCATCGGGGCGGCGGACCTCGTCAAGGGCCGAGGCAACACGCTGCGCCTCCTCGACGTCGGCAAGCAGCACGGCCATCGCGTGGACCGGTACGGTGACACTGGCGCTCGACGCACCGGGGGTGCTGCTCAATTGCCTCGCAGTTGGTGACGCGGTCGACGGTGGCCGCCGGAAGGCTTCCTTCCGCACCGGGTGGCCGGATCATAACCAACCGCGTAACACTCAGTATTTCACTGCCAATGAAATATTGTCCAACCGTGTACGATCGTCGTCGTGCGCGCCCCTGCCGTCGCTCCACCGACCGCCTCGCGGGTCGCGTTCCGGCACCTCGTGAGGCTCCTCGCCGTGCTCGAGGGCGGCGAACTGTCGCTGTGGAGGCGGCGTGGACTCACGCTGACGCAGATGCGCGCGCTGTACCGCATCAGCGCCACCGGCACGGCCACCTGCGGCGAGGTCAGCGAGCACCTGCACATGCAGCCGCCGGCCACCAGCGGGCTGCTGGCACGGCTGGTGCAGCGTGGACTGGTTGAGCGCGGGGCACGCGCCGGTGATCGCCGCGTGGTCGAGATGCGCTTGACCGCAGCCGGTTTGGAAGCTGTCGGCGACATCGCCGAGTGGCGCAAGGGCGGTCTCGGGCGGTCGCTGGACCGCCTCGACGATGGCGAGCTGACCCAGCTGTCGGCGGTGGTCGAACACCTGACCACGCTGCTCGAGGCAGACGAGGCGGACACCGCGATGCGGACGAGAAGCGAGCAGTGAGAGTCGCCAAGCACGCCACCGAGCACGGCTCGTACCGCTGGTGGGCACTGGTTGTCACCAGCCTCGGCGCTCTGCTGGCGTCGCTCAACACCAGCACATTGGTGATCGCGCTGCCGTCGCTGTTGCGCAGCCTGCACACCGGCGTGCTCGAGGTGGTGTGGATCCTGCTGTCCTACCTCCTCGCTCAGACCGCGCTGGTGCTCAGCGCCGGGCGACTCAGCGACCTCTTCGGACGCAAGCCGTTGTACGCGGGCGGGTTCGCGCTGTTCACAGGCATGGCGCTGGCATCCGGATTTGCCGGCCAGCCCCTGGTGCTGATCGCGTTGCGTGTCCTTGCCGGGTGCGGCGGAGCCCTGATGCTGGCCAACAGTGGGGCGATCGTCACCGACGCATTCCCGCGCCGGCAGCTGGGACTGGCGCTGGGGATCAACGCGATGGTCATCGCCGTGGGGTCGGCGATCGGTCCCGTTCTCGGCGGGTGGCTGACCACGTTCGGCTGGCAGTGGGTCTTCTGGTTCAACGTTCCGCTCGGTGTGCTGGGAACCGCAGCGTCGGTGCTGGTGCTGCGCGAGGTGGCCACGCCACGCCGCCGGCAGCGCATCGACTGGCAGGGCAACCTCGTGTTCCTGGTCGCGCTCACCGGGCTGCTGGTCGCTCTGACCATGGGCGGGATCCAGGGCTGGACCAATCCCATGGTGGTAGCCGGCGCCCTGGTGTTCCTCGCGGCCACTCCCCTGTTCTTCTACCTGCAGACAGTGGTGACCGACCCTTTGCTCGACCTCGGGCTGTTCCGCAACCGGTTGTTCGCGGTGGCCAACCTCACCCAGTTCCTCAACGGTCTGGCACGCATGGGGCTGTTGTTCCTGCTGGTGTTCTTCTTCCAGGGACCGGAGGGCAAGGACCCCGTCATGGCCGGTGTACTGGTTCTTCCGCTGGCGCTCGGCATGTTCGCGCTGTCGCCCGTCTCCGGGTACCTCAGTGACCACATCGGCTCGCGCCTTCCCAGCACCCTGGGCCTGCTCCTGAGCGCCGTCGGACTGCTGGGGATGGCCGCAACCATCGGCGTCGGTGTCAGCTATCCACTGCTCGCGTTCTGGCTGGCGCTCACCGGCGCTGGAGCGGGCCTGTTCAACTCCCCCAACGCCAGCTCCATCATGACCGCAGTCCCGTCGTCACAGCGCGGCGCGGCGTCGGGCATCCGCATGCTGCTGGCGCTGATGGGCAGCATGATCTCGATCGCATTTGTGCTCGCGATCGTCACGTCCAGCCTGCCCGCGTCGGTGATGTTGCGGATCTTCTCCGGTGTTGCCGCAGGCCTGTCCACCGGCCAGGTGACGCCGTTCATCGTGGGGCTGCGCATCGCGTTGCTGGTGCTCGGCCTCGTCGGCCTGGTGTCGGCCCCGCTGTCGCTGCTGCGCGGTGCGGAGGACCCGCGCCGAGTCAAGGCTGTACCCAGCGCCGCGTAGGCGCGGGTGCCGCTGACGGGTGCGGTGGCTCAGACGTCGGGGCGATCCTCCTGCAGGGACCGGGCTCTCCGGCGGTAGGCGCGACGCCGGTCGGCCGCGGCACGCACGTCCCGGGCAAGGTCCATGCGTTGCTGCTCGCGCTCCAGCTTGTGCTGCGACTGCAGACGGGACAGCACCAGCGGGTCGGCAGCGGCGGCGGCACGCACTGCACACCCCGGCTCGTCGCCGTGGCGGCAGTCGCGAAAACGGCAGCCGGCCGCGATGTCCGTCAGGTCGCCGAACAGCTCCTCGATCCCGGCTCCGGCATCCCAGAGACCCAGCTCACGCGTCCCCGGGGTGTCGATGATGAGCCCGCCACCCGGCAGCGTCACCAGCTCACGGTGCGTGGTGGTGTGACGACCCTTGCCGTCAGCACGCACCACCGCTGTTGCCAGTACATCGGTGCCGGCGAGCACGTTGACCAGCGTCGACTTGCCGGTGCCGCTGGGCCCCACCAGCAC
>JALYTM010000182.1:1481-4337 GCA_030854305.1 Candidatus Dormiibacterota bacterium | reverse complement strand
GCCGCGGCCGACTCGCTGACCCCGCACGTCGTGGTCACAGACATCCGCATGCCGCCGAACTTCACCGACGAGGGCATCCGGGCGGCCCGGTTGATCCGCAAGCAGTACCCGGGCACCGGGGTGGTGATCCTGTCCCAGTACGACGAGCCCGAGTACGCGATCTCGCTTCTCAGTGAGGGAGCGGCAGGGTACGCCTACCTTCTCAAGGACGGCGTTGCCGAGGGCGACCAGCTCGCCCGCGCCGTGCGCGAGGTCAGCACAGGCGGCTCGATGCTCGACCCGCGCATTGTCAACGCGCTCACCAGCCCGGTCACCGAGAGCGGCACCCTCAGCGAGACCGACGAGCGCCTCCTGCAGATGGTCGCGGAGGGACGGCCGATGAAGGCCATTGCGGTGGCCATCAACTCGACCCCCGAGTCCGTGTCGGACGCTATCGAACACCTCTTCCTCCAGCTCGCTCAGCAGGCCAGCGCGGGGACCCAGAGCGCGCTCCAGCGCCTGCGCCTCCTGCACCGCGCCATCGTCGATCGCGAGGAGCAGGGCGAGAGCCTCAGCCGCATGCTGCCCGGCGGCCTGGCGCAGAAGTTGCGCGAGCAGGGAGTCAAGCCGGGCGAGACGGAGCGACTCACCGTCACCGTGCTGATGTCCGACATCCGTGCCTACTCGACGATCGCGGAGATGGCGGACCCGAGCGTCCTCGCCGGCCAGCTGCACGAGCATCGCGCCGAGATGAACCACGCGCTGCTCGGCGAGAACGGCACGGTGATGCAGTTCGTCGGCGATGCTGTGATGGCGGTGTTCGGCGCGCCGTTCCCGCAGCCCGACCAGTGCGAACGGGCGGTGGCCGCGGCGGAGGCGATGCATGTGCGCCAGGCGGAGCTCAACGCCCGCTGGGAGAAGGCGGGACTACCGCCGTTCCACCTTGGCATCGGCGTCTCGACCGGCGATGTGGCTGCGGCGCTGCTGGGCTCTGACGAGCGGCTCGAATACTCAGTTGTGGGCGACGCCGTCAACCTCGCCCAGCGTTTGCAGCAGTGGGCCGAGGGCGGCCAGACGGTACTCAGCGAGCCGACGTACGCCGCTCTGACAGACGTGCCGGACGCCGAGCGTCTCGACCCCGCCCTGGTGAAGGGGCGGCAGACGCCAGTGGGGGCGTATCGCATCGGGGTCCCCGTCGCAGCGGTCTCCGCATGACCGACCGCGCGTGTGTGCCGGACGCTGTCGCGTCGGCCACGTGATGGCAACAGTGCTGCGGCGATATCGAGCAACCGGCCTCGCTCTGGGGATTGCCGTTGTCGCGATTGGCGCTGCGGTCGCCACCGCGGTGCTCGCGGTGGTCAACCGGCGATCGCTCCCCAACCTCGACGGCGCCGACCCGATCGCGATCATCGTGCCGCTCGGGCTGACAGCGGTGGGCTATCTCGTCGCCACACGACAGCCGCGCAATCCCACCGGCTGGCTCTTCCTCGGGATTGCGCTGCTCAGCGCCCTGCAGGGAGCGGAGGATCAATACGCGCGATTCGCGCTGGTGACCAACCACTCCGTCCCGGGGGGCGTGTGGGCCGACTGGCTCTCGAGCTGGGCCATCTCCTTCGTGTTCCCGACCGGTGGCGTGGCCCTGCTTCTCGTTGTTCTCCCCGACGGGCATCTGCCCTCGCGGAGGTGGCGTCCGCTTGTTGTCGTGGCGCTCACGTTCTCTCTCCTCCTAGTCGTGTCGTCCGCATTCTCCCCGGGGCCGATCGCTCCCGGCTCGAGCGCGGACAACTTCGCCGCGCCGGCGAACCCTCTCGGTTGGACCGCGGCGGCGGGCGTCCTGGTGCCTGCCGCGAACGTGGTCTGGATAGCTGGCCTGCTGGTGCTGGTCATCGCGGCATCGGCGCCCCTCGTTCGAATGCGCCGCTCGGATGCCGAGGGCCGTCAGCAGCTCAAGTGGATCGCCTATGCCGTGCTCATCACCGTGCTGGTCACTCTGCCGCTCACCTTTCTCAGCGGCTCGGTGCTGCCTTCCTGGGCGTTCGACGTTCCGATCGTGCTCGGCTTCGGCGTCGCGCTGCCGGCGGCGGCCGGCATTGCCATCTTCAAGCACCGCCTGTACGACATCGACATCGTCATCAGCCGCACCCTCGTGTACGGCGTGCTGGCGGTATTCATCACAGCCGTGTATGTCGGCATCGCGGTGGGCATCGGCGCGCTCATTGGCGGCGGGGGCAAGCCCAACCTGGGTTTGTCCATCCTTGCGACCGCGATCGTTGCGGTGGGGTTCCAACCCGTTCGCGAGCGCGTGCAGAAGATTGCCAACAGGCTCGTGTACGGCAAGCGCGCGACGCCGTACGAGGTGCTCGCGCAGTTCTCCGAACGCGTCGCCGAGTCGTACGCGACCGACGACGTCATGCCCCGCATGGCGCGCGTGCTCGCTGAAGGGACCGGGGCACAGCGCGCCGATGTCTGGCTTCGGACCGCGGGCACCTGGCTCCAGGCTGCCGTCTGGCCCGCTGAGGCTGCGCGCGCCGAGCCCATCGTTGCCGTCAACGGCACTCTGCCTTCGATGGAAGGCGCCGCGAGGCTTGTCGAGGTGCGTCATCAGGGCGACCTTCTCGGCGCGTTGAGTGTCACCAAACGAACCGGCGAGACGCTGACGCCGGTCGAGGAGAACCTGCTCACACATCTTGCAGGGCAGGCCGGGCTGGTGCTCAAGAACGTGGGCCTGACCGGTGATCTCCAGGCCCGCCTCGTCGATCTGCGCGCTTCGCGTCAGCGTCTGGTGACAGCACAGGACGAGGAGCGCCGCAAACTGGAGCGCAACCTCCACGACGGCGCCCAGCAGCACCTCGTCGCCATCAAGGTGAAGCTCGGCCT
>JALYTM010000182.1:0-1471 GCA_030854305.1 Candidatus Dormiibacterota bacterium | reverse complement strand
ATGGCGCGCGACCCGGACAAGGCCAAGCTGATGCTTGATCAGCTGAAGGCCGACGCGGACGAGGCGCTCGAGACGTTGCGTGATCTCGCCCGAGGCATCTATCCGCCACTGCTCGCCGAGAAGGGTCTTGGCGCTGCGCTCGAGTCGCAGGCGCGTAAGGCGACCATCGCAGTAGCGATCGACGCCGACGGTATCGGCAGGTACCCACAGGACGTTGAGGCGGCGGTGTATTTCTCAGTGCTGGAAGCCCTGCAGAATGTGCAGAAGTACGCGCGGGCTTCCCACGCAGAGGTGCGACTGCGCGAGGAGGATGGCGCGCTTCGGTTCGATGTCATCGACGACGGCATGGGCTTTGATGTTGCCACGACCGCTAAGGGTTCCGGCCTCACCAACATGGCCGACCGGATCGATGCCCTTGGAGGCGACGTGCAGCTGACGTCCGCACCGGGCCGCGGGACGCAACTGCGGGGCGCACTTCCACTGGCTGCCACTGGGGTGCCCGCGTGACCGAGAAGGCACCGCGGAGCCGGACGAAGGCTCTGGCGTACGGCCTGGGCGCATTCACCCTGGTGGCGGTTGTGACCACTGTCGCACTCGCCGTGTTGAACCGGGCGAACCTCCCCAACATCGACGGAGCGAACCCCACGGCAATCGTCACTCCCTCGGTATCGGGACTCTCGGCGTGCTGGTGGCGTCGAGATAACCGCGCAATCCGACCGGCTGGCTTTTCCTGTTCATCGCCGTGGTCGGTGCAATCAACGGTGTGGAGGACCAGTACATCCGTTCCGCACTGGTGACCCACCCTGGGTCTCTGCCTGGCGCCGTTGGGGTGGACGTTCTGAACAGCGCATCCCCCAATCTGATCTACCCGGCGGGTGCGGTGGCGCTCCTGCTGATGCTGCTCCCTGAAGGGCGCCTGCCATCGAGGAGATGGCGACCTCTCCTCCCCATTGCGGTGATGTTTGCAGTGGTGGGTTTCGCGCTCACCACGTTCGCTCCGGGGCCGCTGATCGGGAGCTCGAGCTCGATCAACTACACGGAGCCACAGAACCCGATCGGGCTGTCCGCGCTGAAAGGGATCTACACAAACGGACAAAACCCTGGCATCGGCGGTGCGGTCGTCTGGTTGGGCGGCCTTGCCATTCTCCTGCTGGCGGCCTCCGCGCCACTGGTCCGCATGCGCCGGTCGCGCGGCGATGTGCGCCAGCAGTTGAAGTGGATCGCCTATGCGGTTCTGATCACTGCCGCCACGACGGCCGTCTTCAGCTTCCTCTCCGGCTCAGTCCTGCCCGACTGGACGTTCGACATCCCCATCCTCCTCGGTTTTGGCATCGCGTTCCCGTTGGCGGCCGGCGTCGCCATCTTCAAGTACCGTCTCTATGACATCGACATTGTCATCAGCCGGACCCTCGTGTACGGCGCGCTGGCGGTCTTCATCACAGCCGTGTACGTCGGGATCGCGGTGGGGATT
>JALYTM010000181.1 GCA_030854305.1 Candidatus Dormiibacterota bacterium | reverse complement strand
CTCGCCACTGGCGAGTTCTTCGTTCCTTCGCCCCCTGCAGAACTTGCGCCACGGACAGGAGGCCGCTCCCGCCCGTTGTTCCTGATGGAGTGGGTGTGGGTGTTGGCGGTCGGGTCGGTGCGAACTCGCCGCCGGCGAGTTCTGGGGGAGGGCCGGGTCCGCTCAGGTCGCGCGGCGGCGGCAAGATGGCAGGGACCGGCACACTCGCCTGGGCAGCCATGCCTCCTCGGATCGAGAACCTCAGCTCGGTACTAGACTGGCTCTGTCACGCAGCGCAACCCCCAGCCGGGCCTACAGAGGGAGCGTGCGGATCACCAATCAGTACCCCCCCTCCGCGGACGATGAGCTCGGCCGATCCCGACCTTTGTTGTTGCAAGAGGACGTGGTGATCAGTGAACGAGGTGACGGTCACGAGCCACGGCTGCCCTGGGGCTCCACTGGTGTCGATATCCAGCGTCCGTCCGCAGGACACCGTAGTGGCGGGACCGCCGACCCACGGAACGACGACCACGGTCTGTCCGTCGACGTTCACCACCTGAAGCGTAGGTCCACCACCAAACCAACCGGACAGAAAGATCGCGGCCACGATCACGATGAGGGCTCCCGCTCCTACAGCGATGGACGCCTTCCGCATCAGGGCGGCATTATCTGCCTGTCGTCAGGCGGAAGCAAGCGATTCGGGCGCCCTCTCTCGCGTACGCCTCAACGTGCATTCGCGAATACTGGCGTGGGCGACGAAGGCTTCCTTTGGCGATGGACCGAGCAAGCCACCGCTGGGCTGCTGTTCACGCGCTCCTGACGGCCAGTTCGGCGAGCAGAGACGCGACAAGTGCGGGACGCGACAGGAAAGGCGAATGCCCCGTCGGCCATTCGATCGTCGTCGTGCACCGGCGAGCCAGGAGTCGCTGCACCCCGGGATGAACAGCAAGGTCGCCGGTGCACACCACGTACGTGGACGGTTTCGTCCGCCACGCTACCGCGGACGGCACCTGGCTGAGCGCGACCATTGACTGCGGTTCGAGCCGCGCTGTCGCCCACGCCACGGTTGCGGCATCACAGTCGTTGTAGAAGCAGGTCGCAGCCACCGTGGGATCGAGCGTGGTCGTCCCGTCCGGGCCTTGCCGCAAGCCGGCGCCCACGTCTGGCCGGCCTTCGTGAGACACTCCTGCGCCGGCTGCCTCCTCCGCGGCTGCATTGCCGCATGACTCGTCGGCGTCGAGCGCCATCGCGCACAGGTAGACGAGATGGCTGACCGCGGGATGATCTCCGGCCTCGGTGATCACCGCGCCCCCGTAGGAATGCCCGAGGAGGACAACTCGGTCATCCGCCCGGTCCAGCTCAGCGCGCACTCGTGCGGAGTCGGTGTGCAGGTCTCCCCGCGATGCCGCATCCTCACCATGTCCGGGCAGATCGACCGCGAGCGCGGTCACGCGTGATCCGCGCAGCAACGGCAGGACCCGGTCGAACGCCCAGCCACCGTGCCAGGCGCCGTGGACAAGCACAACACGCTGACCCATCCGCCGACTCTCCCAAGACCGCGGGTGCTCGTGTCGCAGCACACGTTGCCGGCTCGTGGCCCCCCGAGACCTCTGTCCGGCTCAGCAGGCTGCAGAGGGTGGCGCCGGGATCTGGAGGGTACGTTCTCGCAAAGGGTCGGAGTGCCGTGAACCAGCGTGACGCCACCGCCAGGAGCGGCGGTCTGGAAGGGACGGTGCCGCTGTGCTATGCGTTGGTGGAGAGGCGGGCCATCCAGGATTCGATGGCGTCGGGGTCGCGGGGGAGGGCGTCGGACAGCACGCGGCAGCCGGTTTCGGTGACCACCACGTCGTCTTCGATGCGGACGCCGATGCCGCGGTAGCGTTCGGGGACGGTGAGGTCGTCGGGTTGGAAGTACAGGCCGGGCTCGACGGTGAGGACGTAGCCGGGCTTCAACTCCCCGTGGTAGTGCTGGTCGCGCGCGTCCGAGCAGTCGTGCACGTCGAGTCCGAGCATGTGGCTGACGCCGTGGATGGTCCAGCGTCGGTGCAGCTGGCGGTCGATTCGCACCGCTTCGTCGGGGTCGGCGTCGAGGATGCCGAGCCGGTGCAGGCCCTCGGCGAGGACGCGCATGGCAGCGCGGTGCGGGGCGAGGAAGGGGGCGCCCGGCTTCACCTCCGCGATCGCGGCGTTCTGGGCGTCGAGAACGATCTGGTACACCTCGCGCTGCTCAGGAGTGAACGTCCCCGACACCGGGAGGGTGCGGGTGACGTCGGCGGTGTACAGCTGGCGGCACTCGACGCCCGCGTCGAGCAGCAGCAGGTCGCCGTAGTTCACCTGGCCGTCGTTGCGCACCCAGTGGAGGATGGTCGCGTGGGCGCCGGAGGCGGCGATGGTCTCGTACCCGACTTCGTTGCCCTCGAGCCGGGCGCGGGAGCGGAACACGCCTTCGATGACGCGCTCTCCCGACTCCATCGCGTCGGGGAGCGCCCGGACCACGTCCTCGAAGCCGCGGACGGTGGAGTCGACTGCCTGCTGCAGCATCGCCACCTCGAAGTCGTCCTTGGTGAGCCGCATCCCGGCCAGCGTCTCGACGAGCTCGCGCTCGCTGTCGGCTTCGGCGATGACGTCGTCGACGCGCTCGTCGACGTCACGCACCGCCACCGTCGGCGCGGCGGACGCGACGCGCGCCAAGTGCGTGCCCAGCTCGCCCAGGGGCGCGGTGGCGATGCCCAGGTGCTCGCCGGTCTCGGCGAGCCCCATGCGCGGACCGACCCAGAACTCCCCGTAGTGCGCGTCGGTGAAGAACGCGTGGGTGGAGCGGTCGTTTCTCGGCTCCACGAAGAGCGTCGCGCGGTGTCCGTCACCCTCCGCCTCGAGCAACAGCACGCCGTCGGACTCCATGCTGCCGGTGAGGTAGAAGAAGTCCGTGCCGGGTCGGAAGGGATAGTCGGTGTCGTTGGACCGCACCTTGGGGTGGCCGGTCGGCACCACAACGTTGCGCCCCGCGAACGCCTCGGACAGCGCTGCCCGCCGGGCGGCGAAGTTCTCCGCCGCGGGGTGACGCGGCGGGGTCGCGTCGGGCTGCTCAGCCCAGTTCGACGACATCAGCGCCATCAGCGCGCGGGGGACGGGCGGACGGTGCGGGCCGACCCAGATCCAGTCCTCGCTCTCGGGATTGTCGGCCGACACGTCGGGGGCGCCGGGCGCCTCGGGTTCTTCGGAGGCCATCTCCCGCACTGTAGCGGTGCCGGCGGCCGCATCGGCCTAGCATCAGCGTGATGAGTGAGGTGACCGGCGGCGTGGTGCGGGCGATCCGCGGCGACATCACCACCGTGACCGCGGACGCGATGGTCAACGCAGCCAACAGCCACCTCGCCGGCGGTGGCGGGGTCGACGGCGCCATCCACCGCACCGGCGGCCGCGGAATCATGGCCGAGCTGCGTGAGCGCTATGACGGGTGTCCGACGGGGTCCGCGGTGGTCACCGGCGCCGGCCGGCTGCCCGCCCGCCACCTCGTCCACGCCGTGGGTCCGCGCTGGCGCGACGGCACCGGGGGCGAGCCGGAGCTGCTGCGGTCGGCGTACCGGCGAGCCTTCGAGCTGGCTGCCGAGTGCGACAGTGCGACGGTGGTCAGTCCGTCGATCAGCACCGGAATCTACGGGTTCCCGATCGCTGAGGCGGCACCGATCGGCGTCGAGGAGGCGCGGCGTGCGCTGGCCCGACCGGGCACACCGCTGCGGGAGATCACCTTTGCGCTTTTCAGCGAGGCCGACCTCGCCGTTTTCACCCGCGCTCTCGACGGCCACCCGGGAGCCGAGGGATGACCGCCGAGGACAAGGCGGTGCGCATGCTGGGCGCGGCGCGGACCATCGCCGTGGTGGGCATGTCGGCCAACCCCGCCAAGGCCGCCCACCGCGTGCCGGCGGAGCTGGTTGCCGCGGGGTGGCACGTGATACCGGTCAACCCCAACGCGGACACCGTGCTCGGGCTGCACGCCTACGACCGCCTCGACGAGATCGACGAGCACGTCGACCTTGTCGACGTGTTCCGCCCTGCTCGTGACGCACCGGAGGTGACCCGGCAGGCGGTGGCGATCGGGGCGGGCGGTGTCTGGCTGCAGCTTGGGATCGTCTCCGCCGAGGCGCGCGCGATCGCCGAGGGTGCCGGCCTCGACTACGTCGAGAACATCTGCATCAACGTGGTCCGGCAGGTGTGGAGGGTCACGCCACCGTCGTCCCCGCCACCCCCGCCAGCCAGCTGACCGCCGCGAGGCCGCTGAGCAACGCGAGGATCGGAAAACCGGTTCGCCGCAGCGCCGCGGACGGGACCAGGGCTCCGGTCAACGCGGCGACGGCGAGCGGCACGGCGCTGAGCGGCGCGCCCGCGCCGAGGTGAAAGGCCACCGAGGCGGCGAG
>JALYTM010000180.1 GCA_030854305.1 Candidatus Dormiibacterota bacterium | reverse complement strand
CCCCGGTACATGCCCTGGCGGTGCGCTTCGAGGTGGCGCTGCCTCTGCATCCGGAGTACCGCACGCTGCCCATGGTGTGGTACGTGCCGCCGCTCTCCCCGGTGCTGCACGCCGTCGGTGACGACGAAGGAGCCGACCCCGACGACGTCTTCGCTGCGGTGGAGCAGATGCGCATCCCGGTGCGCTACCTCAGCAACCTCCTCGCCGCCGGCGACGATGAGGTGATCCGCGCCGTGCTCCGCCGGCTCGCCGCCATGCGCGTGCACATGCGCGCCCTCGAGTTCGGCGATGGAGCCGACCCGGGGATCGCCAGCTCGGTCGGGATGACGGCAGCCCAGATAGAGGAGATGTACCGGCTGCTCGCGATCGCTCGCTACGAGGACCGCTACGTGATCCCGCCCGCTCATCGTGAGGTGGCAGCTCGCCTCGAGGGACACCAGGGTGGCTGCTCGGTCGGGGAGCACGGCTACCCACACTCGGACTCCACTCCCGCACCAGCCGCAAATGTCCCCGCGCACTTCATGCTCGGGACGGAGCGGCCCGGAGTCCTGCCCACCATACGCCGCACCGCACACGGATTCGAGGGCGGCCTGCCGCTGACGATCGCCCCATCCCTTGATGGCGCGCGATGAACCCGTACGCACTGCTCGCCCTCCTCCTGCAGTATCCCGATACGGAGATCCTCGAGGCGCGAGAGACGATCGCGGTCGCCGTCCGGGCGCTGCCGCAGTCATGCCTACGCAGCGAGCCGCTCAATCGGTTCCTCGACTGGTGGGTGGAGACGCCGGTCTACACGCTGCAGTCGGCCTACGTCGACACGTTCGACCTGGGCCGGCGCTGTGCGCTTCACCTCACATATCCGCTGTTCGGCGACCGTCGTGAGCGTGGCATGGCACTGCTGCGCCTCAAGCACCGGTACGGCACCTGCGGGTTCAGCCTCATCGGTACGGAGCTCCCCGACTATCTGCCGCTGATGCTCGAATACGCCGCGGCCGATCCTGACGGCGAGGCCCTGCTTGCTGAGCACCGCATTTCGCTTGAACTGCTGCGTGCGGCGCTTCACGACGCCGCGAGCGCGTACGGCGCCGTCGTCGACGTGCTCTGTGGGCTGCTCGGCACGCTCACCGAGGAGGAGCGGGCGCAGGTGGAGCGCATCGCGGCGGAGGGTCCGCCGATGGAGACCGTTGGTCTCGAACCATTCGCCCCACCCGATGTGATGCCTGCGATGCATGGTGAGGTGCGCCGATGACCCGCGGCGATCTGGTCCTCTGGGTCGTTCTTCCCTACGTGTCGATCACCATCTTCGTCGTCGGACACATCTGGCGGTATCGCCACGACCAATTCGGCTGGACGTCCCGTTCGACCCAGCTGCTCGAGGATCGGCTGCTGCGCTGGGGCAACCCACTGTTCCACTACGGCGCGCTCGCAGCCATCGGCGGGCACGTGCTCGGCATCCTCATCCCCGCCGGCCTCACCGAGCGGATCGGGATCTCGGACAACGTCTATCACTTCATCTCCGTCTCCGCCGGCACGGTGGCCTGGGCCGCGGTGATCGTCGGGCTGCTCATCCTCGCGTACCGCCGCGTCATGTCGCCGCGCGTGCGCGCCACCACGACGCGAACCGACGTGCTCACCTTTGGCCTGCTCTTCATAGTCATCGCGCTTGGCATCTGGGAGACACTGGGCGTCAACCTCATCCAAGGCGGGTACGAATACCGCGCCACCGTGGCGATCTGGTTTCGCGGGATCTTCACGTTCGACCCGCACACCGAACTGATGACTTCGGCCCCGCTCGTCTACCAGCTGCACGCCATCAGCGCGTGGCTGCTCTTCGCAGTCTGGCCATTCAGCCGCCTCGTGCACGCTTGGAGCATCCCGATCACCTTCCTCGGCCGCGCCCAGATTCTGTATCGCAGCGCCGTACCCGCGGGACGGTCGCGCGGCTCCGGGTGACCTCCGCTGTGCTCTCTGTTTCGGTCAGGCTTGGAGGATCTCACTCGCGCGCGGCTCGGTTACCGAGTGCCGGCGCTCGCCTCTGAGCAGGGGCACGGCCTGCCACAGCATCGCAGTCAGCACCGTGATCCACACGGCGACTCCGATCCAGGTCCAGACACTCGCGAAGTCGCTGATCGGTGTCACCCCAGCCACCGTGCCCGCGCCGAAGCTGCAGGCTGCATACATGCCCACCGGGAACACCGTTGACCAGCGCCGCGTGTCGTAGCCCGGTCGCCGCCAGATTAGCTCCCCGACAACCAGGACAGGAAGCCAGCAGAAGGCAGCTCCCCAAACGGCCAGGGTCGCGACCAGCAGAGCCCCATGCCCCGCACCGAGCACGGACAAAGTCTGCGCCGCTTGCGTGATCCTCGCACAAGCGAGCGCCGAGATCGCCAGCGCGCCTCCAACCACCCAATGATCGCCCCGGCCGACCACGAGTTGGCGCACGTCGAAGTGCGCGACGACGAACCCGTACAAAGCCACGCCCAGAGCCAGCGGGATGACCGCCAGGATCACGAGCCACGCCGCTCGCTCGGCCATCCCGAGGTTGGCAGCAAGCAGCGCGAGCGACTCGGTTGAAACCACCAGAACGAATGACACCCCCACCGTCGGAGTCACCCAGTGGCGCAGCACACGCACCACCAGCACCAGCCAGAGAACGCCGGCGATGACCAGGAGGCCGGTTCCCGACCACAGCCAGCCGAGGAGCGTCAGCCGAGTGCCGAGCACCGCAGTCCCTGCTACGCCGGTGAGCGCGGCTGGCAAAGCAGCCTCGCGCTCGAAGCGCTGGCGATCGAACAGGAAGCGTCCCGCAAGGAGGAGGCCGAGGGCCACCCATGCGATCGTGGCGATCAGCAGCGGTATCAGCGAGAGGCCGTCGTGGCCTCCGAGCACGAGATCGACCGACACGATCCCAGTGCCCATCACCACCGCTCCCGAGGCCGGAGGGATCGCCGGGACGAGGCGATCGAGCGCAGCGAGCGCCCCACGGTCCTGATCCAATGGCGTCCTGCCTCCAGTGCTGACGGCCGCCGCGAGGAGGGCCGTGTCGGCCGAACCTGGCCGGTCTGCCAAGGCACAGCCGATGTCACTCTACTCCAGCCGGCGGCGAGCGGCCATTGATACTGGAAGGAGCGGAGGATCGTCCAGTCGGACGGCCGCGAATCGTCGAGAGGGTGACGAGACTCAACTGCATGCCGCATTGGCGCGCCTCTCCCAAACAAGCCGTGGGCGAGCACCTCGCTCCGTTACGTAGCCTTAGCCGGTGCTGAGCATCTCAGGGGCGGAGCTGGTTCTCTGGCTGCACGTGCTTGCTGCCTGCGTCTGGATCGGTGGGCAGGTAGCCGTGGCGATTCTGATTCCGGTTCTCCGCGGCCACAGCCAGCTCGCGAGCTTGGCTGGTCAGCGATACCAGGCGGTCGCGTGGCCAGCATTCGGCGTTCTGCTGGTCACCGGGATCATCAACGTCGGCAATGCCGGACTGGAATGGTCGCATCTGCTCGACAGCTCCGCCGGGCGAACGCTTGCCGTCAAGCTCGGCTTCGTGGCTCTGTCCGGTCTCGCTGCCGGCGTCCACGCCTTTCTGCAGGCACCACGCGTGGGGGCTGACTCGGCGCGCCGCCCGTGGGCGTCGGCGCTGCTCGGATCCGCCAGCTTGCTCGCTGCCGTCCTCGCTGCGTTGTACGGGGTGGTGATCGCGAGCGCCTGACCGCGTATCTCGTGTCGAGGGCGACGAGGAGGCTGGTTACGTGGAGTCGAGGTGCGGAAGATACCGCCTCAATTCTGTCCTCGAGGCCAAGACGGCCTCTCAACGAGTGCTCCCCAGGGTCCGGGTAGGATCGACCGCGTGCGCTGGCCACCAAGCCGAGGGCCATCAGACGAGGCGGTCCGACGCTCATCGGACACCTGTTGCCCGCGCGAGTCTTCGACGAAACCTTTCCTCACCGTCTTCCCGCTCCTGGTCGGGCGCTCGACCGCGACGCCACAGCCGGGCCTGGTCGACGGCGTGGGACTTGCTCCGGGTCAAGCCCGCTGGCTTATAGCCTGCTGAGCGTGCGACGTGAGGGAGCGTACCTCTTCCGGCGGTACCGATTGCGACTTCGGACGGCCAGCTGAAGCGCGCACCCTTCGGCGTGGCCGGCGTCGGGTCGAGTCAACTGACCCCGGCCGCCGGCGCCTCCGAGCGCTGGCGGAGCGCAGGGACACGGAGCAACGGGCCGCCGGCTTCGCGGGGCGCTGTCGAGCTCGGGGTGTGAGATGCAGCTTTGCGGCGCTTCCACCCCGAGAAAGCACCCTCTCTCAAGGGCAGCAGGGCCGGTCGTCGGCCGGTACCGCCCAGAGCCGCCTGACAAACACCGCGCTGGTCACCGGGGCTGTTTCGGCCATCACCGGCAACATCACTATCGGGGTGGGGG
>JALYTM010000179.1 GCA_030854305.1 Candidatus Dormiibacterota bacterium | reverse complement strand
CTGTCAGGCAGTGGGCGTGATGACGTTCAGTACCACCGCTGGCTGGGGATCCACGACCCCGACGTACCCGCCCTGCAACGCATGCGCGACGAGAACCGCGGCTGGAAGTACCGACCGCTGGTCAGCGTTGTGGTGCCCGTGTACAACCCTGCCCCGCGGTGGCTCGACGAGATGATCCAGTCGGTCCGGGCACAGGTGTACGACAACTGGGAGCTGTGCATCGCCGACGACCGTTCCCCCGACCCCTCGGTGGCCGAGGCGCTGCGGCGGTGGGCGATGGCGGACCCGCGTATCAGGGTGGTGTTCCGGACCGAGAACGGCAACATCGCGGCCGCGTCCAACAGCGCGTTGGGGCTGGCAACCGGTGAGCTCGTCGCCCTGCTGGACCACGACGACGTGCTCCGACCGCACGCTCTGCACTCCGTCGTCGCCCGTCTGCAGGTCGACCATGATGCCGACATCCTCTACTCCGACGAGGACAAGATCCTGCTGGACGGAAGCCGCGGGCAGGTTGTCTTCAAGGGTGGGTACGACCCCGATTACATCCTGTCCACCAACTACGTCTGCCATCTGTCCGTGTTCCGGCGATCCCTCATCGCCGACGTGGGTGGCTTCCGGACCGGCCTGGACGGCAGCCAGGACCACGACCTGGTGCTGCGGACGGCAGAACGCGCGACCTCCATCGTCCATGTTCCCGACGTGCTCTACAGCTGGAAACAGGTGCCGGGGTCAGCGGCGCTGGCGTACGAGGAGAAACCGGCCGCGTGGACGGCGGGGCTCACGGCCGTCCAGGACGCGCTCGATCGCCGCGACACCGGCGCGCGGGCCGAGTACGGACCCCGGGTCGGCACCTACACGGTTCGGTACCCGCTGCCGTCGCGCTGCAGTGTGCGCGTGATCCTCCTCGCTGCCCATGACCGCGCCGCAGTTGCCGCCGCCCGCCTGGAGCTGGGCCGGAGCACCGGGCTGGCCGGCGTCTCGTGGCAGGTCGCCGCGGTGGATGCATCGCACGACAGTTTGGGCGGCATTGACACGGTCGTGATGGTGGTGTCCGGTGCCCCGTCGCGCTCGCGCCTTCTCAACGCCGCCGCCGCGGCAGGGTCCTCCGACGTCCTCGTGTTCGTGGACGGCGACCTCGTACCCGGCGCTGGGACGGAGGACTGGCTCGCGCCGCTGGTCGAGCAGGCGATCCGCGACGAGGTGGGCATGTCCGGTGGCCGCATCGTGAGAGCGGACGGTGCCGCCGAGCACGAGGGCCTGCACGTGGGCGGACCGGCGGTGGCCGAGAGCATCGGCGTGCGCTACCCGGTGATCCAGCGCGTTGCGGCGGTGTCCGGAGCCTGCCTTGCCATCCGCGGCGGCCTGTTCCATGAGCTGGGCGGTTTCGATGAGCGCTACCGGACGTCGCTCTACGACGTCGACCTCTGCCTCCGCGCACGGCGGGCCGGGTTCGCCTGCGTGTACACGCCGCTCACCGAGCTTCGCCGCCAGCGCGTGCGACGCGGGAGCGCACCACCGGACTACCGTTCCCCCTCGACCGAGGACGTGGCCACCTTCCATGCCACCTGGAACGGGTCAGCGGCGTTCAGCGACCCCTACGTCTCACCGTGGGTCGACAGGGTCCATCCGCTGGTTCTTCGCCAGCGGTAAGACGCCGGCGACGTCGGGCGGCGGGCTGAGATCGGCGGTCGGGTCGTCGGCGCCCTTCGTCGACCACAGCCCTCCCAGCTCGACGTATCCGAACCTGCCGGTTTCGTCGACGACCCGGAACGTCAGCAGATCCTCCGCGTGGTCGTACGCATTGTTGAGGAACTCGTCGTAGACGGCGACGGTCAGGGTGTATCCGGCCGAGAGCAGCGACAGCGACGGCAGCGTGTACGTCAGTGTCATGGTGCGCCCGGGCGGCGGGAGTGTCACGGGGAATCCGGCCGTCTTGCTGTTGGGACCTGAGATGTTGACCCCGTCGCTCCGATTGAACGCGAAACCGACGACGCACGACTCCGCGGCAGACGAGTGCGACAGCAGGTCGACCGCAACCACCATCGGACGCCCGGTTGCGAAAGTGGAGTGCTCATCGCCGGCCTCGTTGAGAAGCCGCACGTCGATGATCTCGACGTCGCCGCTGCCCCAGCGCGCGCTCGCTCCCGCGGTCGCGAGGTGCGATGCGTGATCGGACATCTCGCCCACGATGCGCCGGTAGTGGCCGGTCACCTCGGTCGGCCGTCCGTCATCGATGAGCTTGCCGTCGCGGAGCAGCAGGACGCGGTCACAGTAGGTGTTCAGGGATCCCAGGTCGTGGGTCACCAAGACGATGGTCCGACCCTGCTTCTTGTACGCGGAGAACACATCGAAGCACTTCTCCTGGAAGCGGGCGTCACCGACCGCGAGCACCTCATCCATCAGGAGGATGTCGGCGTCGGCCTGGATCGCCACCGAGAAGGCGAGCCGCACACCCATCCCGGATGAGAAGTTCTTCAGCTTCTGGTCGGCGAAGTCGACCAGCTCGGCGAACTCCAGGATGGTCTGCACCCGTGGCGCCAGCTGCTTGCGGCTCAGGCCGAGGACGGCACCGCCGAGGAAGATGTTCTCGCGTGCAGTGAGCTCGGGGTTGAACCCCACTCCCAGCTCGAGGAACGGCGAAACCCGCCCTGTCAGCGTCGTGCGTCCCTTGTCGGGGACGTAGATGCGCGACAGGATCTTGAGCAGTGTGCTCTTGCCGCAGCCGTTGGGCCCGGTGATGCCCAGGAACTGCCCGCCCGGAACCTCGAAGCTGACGTCGTCGAGCGCGAGCAGCTCGCGGTACCTCGATGTGCTGCGTGGGTGGGTGGCCCGGTACTTGAGCGTCGCACTGCGGTCGAGCGGGATGCGAAAGCGTTTGCTGACATGGTCGACGGTGATCGCGACGCCGGTCACAGTGACTCCGCGAACCGAGGACTCAGACGCCGGAACGTCAGGGCGCCGGCGACGGCGATCACGACGACGAGCGTGAACGGAACGAACGCCAGCCAGCCGAGCACCGTTGCATCCCAGGGGATGGCCTTGGAGACCAACGCCCTGCGCATGTCCTCGATGATCTGCGCGGCAGGGTTGAGCCCGACGATCACCCGGAAGCGGCCGGGAATGAGGCTGAACGGGAAGATGATCGCACTGCCGTAGAACAGCAGCTGCACCATGATCTCCCACACGTGGCCGAGGTCCCTGAAGTACACGAACAACGACGACAGAAGAAGGCCGATCCCCAGCACCAGCACGTACAGCTCGACGAACAGCAGCGGGATGAGCAGTGCCTGGAAGCCGACCTGGTAGAAGTGGAGTGGTACACCGATGGCGATCATCAGGATCAGGTTGAGGAACAGTGTCATCGCCGCGCTCAGCGTGGAGGCGACCACCGGTATCCAGCGCGGGAAATAGGCCTTGCGGATCATGTGGCCGTTGTTGACGATCGCCGGCACCGACGCGCCGGTGGCGTCAGCGAAGAACGTCCACACCACGATGCCCACCAGCAGCTGAACCGGGAAGTTCTCCGCCTTCCCTGTCCGCCCCCGGAGGAGGAACTCGACGAACACCACGTAGGTCATCCCGAAGATCAGCAACGGCTTCACGAGCGACCAGGCGTATCCGAGAACCGAGCCGGTGTACTTGAGCTTGAAGTTGGTGATGGCGAGCTCGCGGGTGAGGTTCAGGTCGCTGCGGAGTCCGGCTCCCATGCGCCAGCGGGAGTGTGCTGCGCCTGTCACAGTGCCGGCGGCCACGGTCAGATCGCTCCCGCGGCGGCGGCCTGCTCGATCCACGGGATCACCTCATCCAGCATCGCATCGAGCGTGGTGGTGGCCTCGAACCCCAACACGTCACGCGCCTTCGCCGTCGATGGAATGCGACGCTGCACGTCATGCTCGAACGGCGCGTCGGACACGTACCGAAACGGTTCCTGCGGGCCGCGGATCTTCTTCCAGATCAGCTCGGCCAGCTCGAGCACCGTTGTGCCGGTGTCGGTCGAGAGGTTGAAGTCTTCGTTGAGCGCCGCCTCCTGTTCCATCGCGGTGACGATCCCGCGCGCCAGGTCGCCGCCGTAAGTGTAATGACGCGTCTGCTCACCGCTGCCGAGGAGGTGGAGCGGGTCCTGGCCTTTGAGGACCTTCTGGACCAGGTCGGGGACGACGTGGCTCATCGCCAGCTTGACGTTGCCGCTGAGAATCTCCACGTCGCCGCGCGCGCGGCCCTCGCCGATGCCCACGCAGTTGAACGGCCTGACAATGGTGTAGGGCAGCCGGTACTGGTCCCAGGCCGCTCGCGCGAAGTACTCGACGGCGAGCTTCTGGAACCCGTACGACGACAACGGTGGCGGCACCTGACGCTCCTGCCCCTCGAATGACGGCCACGAGTCTGCCGACTCGAACACCATCGAGCTGCTCATGTAGGTCACCTTACGCAGGCGCCCCAACCGA
>JALYTM010000178.1 GCA_030854305.1 Candidatus Dormiibacterota bacterium | reverse complement strand
GCACCCCGCGACATCGCCACCCAGCTCGGCCGCATCGAGGCGGCCGCCCCGGGCGGACTGGCTCCGATCGTGATGTCCGACGTCGAAGGCGGCAGCGTCGAGCGTGCGGCGAACCTTCTCGGCGCGATGCCCTCGGCTCGGGAGCTGGCGCAGGCTATGTCACCCCCACAGGTGCAGGCGTTTGCGCGCTCGGCAGGGCGGCGGATGCGCGCGATCGGGCTGACCATGGACCTGGCACCTGTCGCGGACCTCGACGCCGGCGACGGCCCGACGCCGTCCAACCCCGACGGCACGCGCTCCTTCAGCGCCGACCCCCTGGTGGCTGCAGCGGACGCCACCGCATTCGCGACGGGGTTGGCGGCCGCGGGGGTGGTTCCAGTGATCAAGCACTTCCCCGGGCTCCACGGAGCCGGCGACAACACCGACGTCGGCCCGGCGCAGACGTCTCCCTGGTCGGCCCTTCAGCAGCGGGGCAAGGTGCCGTTCCGCGCCGCGATCGACGGCGGGATTCCCGCGGTGATGCTGAGCAACGCGTCGGTCCCCGGGCTCAGCTCCCTCCCGTCAAGCCTGTCGGCGAGCGTGGTGTCCGTGCTGCGCGATCAACTCGGGTTCAGGGGGCTGATCCTCACCGACTCACTGACCGCGGGGGCCATCGCCGGGATCGGACTTGGTCTGGCTACGGCCTCGGTCGACGCCCTGGTTGCGGGCGCGGACATGGTCATCTACAGCAGCAACGCGCCCGCCGCCGGCGGCGTCGTCGCGGCGATCACCGCGGCGGTGGCGAGCGGACGCCTGCCGCGCGAGCAGCTGGTCCATTCAGCCGCCCGCGTTCTCGCAGTCAAGCGTGTCGACCTGTGTGCCGGGTAGCCGATCACCACTCGCCTCGCACGGTGGGCACTTGGACCCCGTGCGCTCACGTCACGCCACGCCGTTGGTGAGCCGGCCGATGCCCTCGATCTCGGCCACCATGACGTCGCCACTGCGCAGGAACTCCGGCGGCGTGCGCGTGAAGCCCACCCCCGCCGGCGTACCGGTCGCAAAGAGGTCGCCTGTGTGCAGCTCCGCGTATCGCGACACCGTGCTCACGATGGTGTCGATGTTGAAGATCAGCTCACTCGTCCGCGCGTGCTGCTTCTCCACGCCGTTGACCGCGAGCGAGAGGACGAGGTCGGGCGGGTAGGCGACCTCGTCGGCCGTTGTCACCCACGGTCCAACCGGGGTCGAGCGTTCGATGTTCTTGCCGATGAACCACTGCGCGTGGCCGTGCTGCAGGTCGCGTGCGGTCACATCGTTCATCACTGTGTAGCCGGCAACGTGGTCGCGGACGCGCTCGGGCGCGATGTCCCGCCCCGGGCGGCCGATCACCACGGTGAGCTCAACCTCCCAGTCGAACTCCGAGGACATCCGGCTGTCGAGGACCAGCTCTTCGCCGGGGTCCGCGATCGCCTCAGCATGCTTGACGAAGACCACCGGCCTGCTCGGACGGATCACGCCCAACGACTGACCCGCTTCCGCCTCGTGCGCCACGTAGTTGATCCCGAGGCAGAAGACGGGGCGGGGGCGATCCGGCAGCGGCGCCCGCACGGCGACCGCGCCCGCGTCCCAGGTCCGGCCGGTTGCAGTGGGATGTGCCGCCACGCCCCCGCTGAACTGCCGCAGGAGGTCGCTCCACGACCCGGCGAACTCGGTGATGACGCCGTCCGACACGGCACCCACGCGCGCGGCGCCTTCCGCGTCGAACCTCAACAGCCTCATTCCGCTCCTCGGATTGCCCGGTTCCTGATGTGGGACGCAGGGTACAAGGCCAAACGCGGTCAGCAGCCGTAATGCCGAAGTTCTGGGGGGTCGCCCGGGAAATCGCAGGGCGGTACCCTATCCGCCCACCATCTACGAGGAGCGAGGCAATGGGCGATTTTCTCACCGATGTCACCAGTCTCCGCAAGCGCGCCCGCGAGCACATCGAACAGGGACCGATAACTTCGGCCTACGGAGCGGATCGGGACCGGGTCATCGAGGTCCTCAACCAGGCCCTCGCCACCGAGCTGGTGTGCGTCCTTCGGTACAAGCGCCACTACTTCACCGCCACCGGGATCGAGGCGGGTCCGGTGGCTGCGGAGTTCCTTCAGCACGCCGCCGAGGAGATGGGACACGCCGACCAGATCGCGATGCGGATAACGCAGCTCCAGGGAGAGCCCAACTTCGACCCGGCCGGTCTCACCGAGCGCAGCCACTCCGAGTACGACGCGAGCACAGGCCTGGCGGAGATGGTCAAGGAGGACCTCGTCGCCGAGCGCGTCGCCATCGCCTCCTACAACGAGATCATCCGGTGGCTGGATGACAAGGATGTCACCACGCGACGCATGCTGGAGACGATCCTGGCAGTCGAGGAGGAGCACGCGACCGACCTTCTCAGCCTGCTCGAGCATGTCCACATGCGGTCGTAGGGGTCTCGTGGACCGGCGCAGCCGAGCGAGCAACAGCGCCTACGTTCCTCACGACCTCGCGAGGGCCGTCCCCGGCGTCGCGGGCGGCCCTCTGGCGGGTTTCCGGGCCGTGGTCAAGGACGTCTTTGACATCGCCGGTGAGCGAACCGGCGCAGGCAGTCCGGAATGGCTCGCGTCCGCCGAACCCGCGGAGACGAGTGCGACGGCCGTCCAACGCGTGCTCGACGCCGGTGCCACGGTTGTCGCCAGGACCGTTTGCGACGAGCTCGTGTACAGCATCATCGGCAGCAACGTCCATTACGGGACGCCGCTGAACCCTCGCGCCCCCGATCGTGTGCCCGGGGGATCGTCGAGCGGGTCCGCAAGTGCCACGGCGGCCGGTGCTTGCGATTTCGCGTTGGGCACCGACACGGCGGGCTCGATTCGCGTGCCCGCGGCGCTCTGTGGAGTGTTCGGCGTCAGGGTTTCACATGGCCGTGTGAGCACCGACGGGGTGTTCCCGATGGCACCGTCCTTCGACTCGGTGGGATGGTTGGCACCCAGCGCAGGCGTGCTCGGCCTCGTGGGCGCGACACTGCTCGACGGCACGGCGGTCATGGGCGACGTGCACCGCATCGTGGTTGCCGAGGACCTGATGCAGGCGGCCGATGTCGCCGTGCAGCAGGTGCTGACCATGTTCCTGAACCGCGCCTCACTGGGCGCGGTGGAGACAGTCGTCGCTGCCGGGGACGACATCGGCGGGTGGATCGAATGCTTCCGCACCATCCAGGCGTTTGAGACATGGCGCTCGTTCGGTGGTTGGGTGACTGCCCATGCACCGTCGCTCGGGCCCGGGATCGCCGAGCGCGTGGCGTATGCGTCCACGGTGACCGAGGCCGAGGTTGCCGCAGCGCGGGAGCTGCGACGCGCGATCGTCGGTCGCCTGGACGCATTGGCCGGGCTGGGCACAGTGGTCATCCTCCCCACCGTGCCGTGTCCTGCACCGCTCCGGGTCGCCTCGGTCACCGAGTTGGAGGCGTTCCGCACCCGCACGATGGCGTTCACGTGTATCGCGGGGCTGGCGCAGCGCCCACAGGTGTCGTTGCCCGCCGGTCTCGCCGAAGGCGCGCCTGTCGGCCTGTCTCTCCTGGGCTGGCCCGGCGGGGACGAGGCTCTTCTTGACCTGGCCGCGGCGCTGGCCGTCCATTGCGCCGGGTGATGCTGGACGACGGCCTCTCGCAGCCCTCCGATGCGCCGTGGCACCGATCAGGCTGGGCTGACTCCCCCCATCCAGTCGCCGAACCCGGCAGTAGGGGCGCCGATGGCCACGTCCGACGTGCGCATCGGTGCCAGCGATCGGGCCAGCGCGCGCATGGCCGCTCGGGTACGGCCCTTGACCGTTCCCAGCGGCAGCCCGGAGTTGGTGGCAATCTCGGACTGCGAGTACCCGCCGAAATACGCGAGCTCGATCGCCTCCCGCTGTCCTGCGGGTAGCGCCGCAAGAGCCGCGAGAACCTCTCCTCTCTGGTCGCGCCGCAACACCTCCTCGACGACGTCCGGCGAGCCGCTCAGCAGGGCGAAGTCCTCGAGCGACTGGTGATCACGAGCACGACCTGATGTCCCCCGCAGGCGGTCGACGGCGCGGTTGCGCACGATCTGGCAGAGCCACGCTCGCGCCGAGCCGCGCTTGGGGTCGTATCGGTGAATGTTTCTCCAGACGGCCAGGAACGCATCCTGAACCACCTCTTCAGCGACGCCCCAGTCCCGCACGATCCGATATGCCAGCGAGAACGCAAGTGCGCCGTGCTGGTCGTAGAGCGCGGTGATGGTCGCGCGATTGCCGGCGTCATCGCCCGGCGCCCGTCCTGGCAGCACGCTGCCCACCGTGATCGAGGGGTCGACCTTCTTCATTGCAGCGACAGTGTGTCCATGGGCCACCCCCCTGAACAGCGGAATCGCCGACCGACCTGGACAAATACCTGGACAAGGGGGGCAGCCCGCCGGCCACCGATTGCTCGGTCAG
>JALYTM010000005.1 GCA_030854305.1 Candidatus Dormiibacterota bacterium | reverse complement strand
GCCGCATACCCAGCGTGCCGAGCGGCTCCGCTCACCTCTCGTGCGGCGCCCATGGCATCGCCACCCGCCGCACGGGACTCAGACATTCTGATCTCGCCGCGCGTCCATGCTCGAATCTGCTCGATCGCCTGGCGGGGCCGCGGCTCTCCGGGCTTCACCGACTCGAAGAGGTGCAGAACGTGCCCTGCGCAGGCGGCCGCCCACACGGCCAGGAACCGATGATCGGAGTCGGTGAGCGTCCCCCCGCGGCGGATGGTGACGAAGCGGGGGTCTCGGTCCTTGGGGAGGATCACGGATGAACCGTATGCGAGTGCCCCTGCCCAACGCGCGTCACGCTGACCCTCCCGGCGCGCCGGTCACCCAGCAATCGAATGTTCGCCGGCCGCGAAGGCCGCCCACACCTGCGTCAGACGCGCAGGCCGGCCGCCCTGGCCGGCTCACCATCACGGACTATTGTTTCCAGTCGTACGCCCGACGATTGTCGGCGGCGGTCGGGCGGGAGGCTTGGGGGGCGCTTTCATCGATGTCTGCGAGTTGCCGCTGGTCAGTCCCACGACCCGACCGGTCCAGTGCGGTGCCCGCAATTTGGGAGGGCAGGTCGTTCACGCTTACCAGGTGTACGTCTGGCACATAGTCGCTCCAAGGCCCTTCAAGCGGCCGTGCCACGGCGCTTTGGTCGTCCAGCGCTTGCTGCCCTTCTTCGACGAGCACCTTGAACCGCCACAGATCATTGCTCACGGTCCGGGCCACCACACCGAGCTCCAGCGCTCCGACCGTGATGCCAGTGGGCTCGTACATGAATCGCTCGCTGACAACCGTGCCCCCGTCACCATCGTCGCCGTCGCTGAAGCTCACCTCGCGGGTGTGCCTTCCGTCAGTCCCGCGCCATGTGATGCTGCGGCCGGCGACGACCTCGACGTCGACGTCCAATTCTTCGACCTGGCCATCGATCTCCGCTGACCAGTGTTGGCGATGGCTTCCGGCGCTCGCGATGGCTGTGACGCCGTCGAGAAACGTCAAGAGGTGTGCCGGGTCGCTCCAGCGCTGGAAGGCCGCGAGCGGGCCGATCTCGACATGCATGCTGTTGACAGCCACGGCCATGGTCACCTCGTCCCCACCTGGGGGGTCGCTCCGCAAAAAGGAGCAACGCTCCTCTGGGTGCAGGGCTGCACTGAGCATATACCTCTGTGAACCGGCGCAAGAGCACCAATCCGGCAGGTTTGAGGATGCGACCGGCGGTCGCGCAGCCGAACCCAGACAGATCCGTCGTAAGGGCGGGCGGGGCGCTCGATCTCGGAAGGACTGGATCGAGCACCGCACGCCCCCCCCGGCGCGGGATGGTACCAACCGGAGAGGTCGGCGTGGGGTGGCACGATCAGCCTACCGGTTCCTGGCGACGTCCTTTTCGCCGGCGACCGGGACGATCAGCGCGGTGTCAGTCGACGTCCCAGCGGTTGTCGTGGACGTCGGGGTACGCGAGCCGGTCCGGCATCAGGCGGTCGAGTAGCGTCTCCTGCCAGTCGAGCAGCACGGCGTGGAGTCGGGCGGTGTTGCGTGCCCGTACCGCGGTGCGGGGCAGAGGGCTCCCGATCTCGGCCTCCAGGAAACGGAGCCGCTTGCGCAGAGCACGGTCGACGGCGCGATCACCGGTGAGGTTGCGCTGCTCGAGAACGGCGATCACTGCGTCGATCAACGCCAGCATCTGCCGGGCCCCTGAGCTGTCGAGTGTCCGCTGCAGTGAGGCGGCCACATGCCGGCCCCACGCCACGCTCGACGCTTGAGCGAACCGATCGGTGTCGGGATCCGCTGCCGGAACTGTGTCTGTCACGCTGGGACGTGCCCTCTGGAGGAGCGTGCCCGGTTGCCCACTCCGTGACATGGATACGAGTCGAAGCGGACGGCGGATCACTGCCGGACAGGCCGGCCATCCCGGCGACGGTCAGTTCACCTGACTCGGGCGCGCCCGAGCGGCTTGCGTCGCCACGTGCGCACTGGTGAGGTGGTCAGAGCGCTGGGGTGAGGTCTCCGTTGGCCGGGGCAGCCGACGCCCCCAGCAGGGTCACTCCGTACGCCTCCTCGATGGCGCGCAGCGTGCCGTAGTGGTTCCCGCCGCTGGCGAACGGACCGTGAGATGTCGCCGAGACCACGATCGTCGGGACATGACCGCCGGTTCCCGTGTTCCAGTGGCTGTGGTCGCTTGTCAATGCAGAGTCCCACGTGATGATCACGATCCCGCCGCTCGAATACCACGGCGAGGCCAGCACTGCCGACATGGTGGACTGCAGCCACTGGTCTCCCTGCTTGACCGGGTTCTTCAGCGGCGCACACGAGTCGTGCATGTCGTTGCACTGGTTGGGAACGACATACGCGAACGACGGAGCCGTCGTGCTGGTGGGCGAGAAGTCGGTGGCGAAGTTGCCGGCGAACGGCACCACCCGGTCGCAGAGGGCTGGCTTGCTGGTGATGCTCTTGAAGTGGACAAACGGGTTGTGGGTCTTGGTGTAATGCCCCGTCGAACCACCCGTGTAGCACACCGACGGAGCATCTTCCATGTACGCCTTCCAACTGGTGGAAACGGCCGCCAGCTCGTTGACGACGGTGGGGGACTTGTACGAGGCCGTGGTGCCGGAGATCAGCGCGACGTAGTCCGCCAGGCTCGTGTCGGTCAGCCCGAACCAGTTGGTGGCGGACGCATACGTTGTCGCCAGCCTGTTGGTGTAGGGCGCCGACTTGGTGTTGCCGATGACCTGCGAGAAGCCCTGGTTCTCCTCGACGATCAGCATGATGTTGGGCGGCGTTGCAGCATGAGCGGTGGTGGCGCCGATGAGTGGCGTGGTCGCGAGCGCGGGAACCACGAACAGCACAGGCACGACGGTGCGAAGCCAGCGACCGGCGCGACGCCCCGAGGTTGGTCGGGCTTTCATAGGAACATCTCCGCCGCCGCGCCGCCTCACCGATGCCCCCGCCTGGCGACAGGGTACGCGAAAGTGCGGGTTCAGTCCACCTTTGGGACGCCGTCAACCACACCGCCAGGCCCGGCGACCCTCGAACTACGCGGGGTCGAGGATCAGCCTGCGGCTGTGGTTCGCGGTGGTCAGGGCGGCCAGGAGCCGGCGCACACTGCTCGAGGCTGGCCCCTGGCGCGAGGCGCACTCGAGCCACATGCCCCCGTCGCGGGCCACCGAGACCATCGGCTGGCCGCAGTCGCAGCAGGGCCGTTCGCGCTCCGCGCGTTCGATGAGAGCTACGGCTTTGGTGTTGTTCATGGTTACGTGTTGCTGAGACCCCCGTCCAGCATAAATACGGTCCGTTCCGTATTATGGCGGGTGATGGCCCTTCCAACCGCGTCTGCCACCTCATCGCACCCATCGCGGAACCCGGCGGGGTTCCCCGGCCGTCCCCGGAGTGAACGTGTCCACCAGGCCATCCTGGCCGCGGCGCGCGAGCTCCTGATGACCGACGGCTTCGCGGCAATGCGCCTGGAACACGTCGCCAGCCGGGCCGGCGTGGGCAAGGCCGCGATCTACCGCGGTGGTCGTGCAAGGAGGAGCTCGCGCAGGAACTGCTGAGCCGGCTGGCCACCCCCCACATCGCCGTGTCCAACACCGACAACACGCGCGAAGAGCTGCTCGCGGCGGTGGTCAACCCGATGCAGGCGGTCACCCAGACCGACTTCGGGCCGGTCATCCGGGCGCTTCTCTCGCAGATCGCCGGCGACCCCACCGTGGGCGACCCGTTTCGCGCCACCGTCGTCCAGGCCCGACGGGACGAGATCGCACGGTTGGTCCGGCGCGGCATCGCCCGTGGCGACCTGCGTTCGGACGCCGACGTCGACCTCGCAACCGAGCTGCTGGTGGGACCGGTCTACTTCCGGCTCATGTTCGGCGGGGTGCTCGACGACGACTTCGCGGGGCGAGTCGTTGACAGCGTGCTCGGGGGCTACGCCGCCTGAGAGCCGCGCCGACGAGGCGAGCAGCGCCGTCAGTGCGGCCAACACGTCCGACCTCACACGCGGGGCCGCACCCTCAGCGAGTGTCGAACCGCACCACCGACGCGAAGATCGCCGACCTCGGCGAGCGGACGGCGCTGCCCCAGCTGACCACGACCGCGCCGGCCGGCGTCGTCGAGAGGCCGAACGTGTCACCGGGCCACACCGCCGCCCTGCCGTGGTCGTCCCCCGACACCCGAACAGCCGGCGCGAGCCAGCCTCGAGAGACGGAGAACGGCCGCAGGTACTGGGCCCAGCCTCGAGCCGAGCTGTCGGTCAGCCACCCCACGTAGGCCACACCGCCCGCGCCGCCGGCCACCTGCACAATGTGCGCTGCCGTGTCGTGGTCGTTGGTGACGGGCACCATGTCCGACCAGTGGCTGCCGTGGTCGGTCGAGTACGACAGCCAACCCGAGTCAGCGCCCGGGGACTGTGTGTCCCAGGTCGCGTAGAGGTTGCCGGCGCTGTCGACGCCGAGCGCCCCGTCGATCCACCACTCGGCAAGCGACATGGTCAGCTGCGGCCGGTCGGCGCCCACCAGCACCGGTGGCGACCACGTGGAGCCGCCATCGGTGGACGAGGTGAAGTACGAGTGGGCGGGGTTCATCGTGAACGTGATCGGGTTGGTGATTTGGTAGCCCTGGTAGAGAACATCGACGCGGCCGTTGGGCTCGACCACCAGCGGTCCGCTGTCGCCGCCACTGGCCGGGAACCCCGGGCTCACCGGCACGATCGGTCCCCATGTGCGGCCACCGTCGGTGGACTTCTGCATCACCACGTTGAGGTCACCGGTCGCGAAGGCGCAGCTCCCGCCCGGCGTGCAGAGGTAGGTCACCACTGCGGCGCTCGGTCCGTAGTCCCAGGTGACGTACAGCGTTCCATCCGGCGCGGCGGCGATGAAGTCCCGGTCGCCCCAGTTGTGGGTGACCGGTGGGGTCAGGGAGGTGACCTGCGCGAAGGTGGCCCCGTGGTCGAAGGAGGCCGCAACCACGGGGAACGTGAAAGGCCCGCGGCTGATCATAAAAGCGGCGTACACCGTGCCCCGCGGCCCGACGGTGATCGCCGGGTCCCAGCCCAAACCCTGGTGGTCGGCGGAGCTCGGCAGGACCATCGGGGGGTCGAAGTGGTGCCCTCCGTCGCTGGAGCGTGCGAAGCCGATCCCGCCGCAGCCCATCCATTCCTCGTACACGTACTGCCGCGACGGGTCGACCGCCTGTTCGACCTCGGCGTTCTGCCGCACGCACCCACGGCTCACCTGGGCGGCCTGGCTGAGCGTGTGCTCGCCCGAAGGCGCGGCGGCCGCCTGGGCGCGGACCGACAGCACCGGCAGCGCGATGGCGGCCACCAGTGCCGCAGCGGCGCATCGCCGGCGGCGGGTGAAGAAGCGGCGGATCGCGCCCTCCCCGTAAGGCTTCAGTTCCATGTCGCAAGCTTGCAGATGCACCCGGCGAGTGTGAGCACCTGTCCGGTGCTGGTCAAGCGGCCTGCAGGCGTGTGTCGGCGCGAGAGTGCGGTGAAGGCGTCCCGGGCCGGCGGGCGGCACATCAGACGTACCTTCCCATGCCCCCGGCGACGTCGATCGACGTGCCCGTGAGGTAGCTGGCGCGGTCGCCGGCCAGGAATGCGACCAGCCCGCTCACCTCCTCGACCGTGCCGAAGCGGCCCAGCGGCACTTCGTCCTTCACCAGCGCGGCGAAGAACTGCTCCTGGGTGCTGTCCGGGGCGCGACGCCTGCGGATGTTCTCCCACTGAGGCGTGACCACGAACCCGATGTTGACGCTGTTCACGAGGATGCCCTCGGGACCGAGCTCCAGCGCCAGGGCCTTGGAGAGGTTGAGGCACGCCGCCCGGTTGACCGTGGTGGCGAAGAAGTTGGGGTCGGGCATGCGCGCGTACACCGAGTTGATGTTGATCACCCGCGGGGTCGAGCTGGCATGGAGGAAGCTGATCAGGTCGCTGCCGGCCGCCAACGCCAGGATGGCGGCGAGCTCCCCGCTGGCCCCTTGGGTCCGCCGCGCGAACACGGGCGAGGGGGGGAGTCGGGGGGCCTGGTCATGGCGGCTGGCTGCCCTCCGTCGGCTTGACAGTGCGCCACGCGACCGGCAGACTTTGGCCGCTGATGCGAGGCACGTGACAGGGGATGGTGGCGAAGTGGCCTACGAATGGCAAGTCGCGTGCGGCCAAGGCTAACGCATGGCTGAGAACGCTGCGCCGCTGTCGGGCCTGGCCGACGTCGTCAGCCGCCAGGTCCGTCCCGCTGTTCTCGACCCCGTCGATGTGGAGATCCTCCAGCGCCTGGCCGGGGACGCGCGCATGTCGCAACGAAGCCTGGCCCGGTCGCTCGGCATGTCGCCGCCGGCTGTCGGGGAACGCATCTCGCGGCTGGAGCGCGCGGGGGTGATCCGCGGCTACACCATCGAGGTGGGCTGGCCTGAGGCGGGGTTCCCGGTGACCGTCTTTCTCACCATCACCGCCGTCCAGGGTCACTCGCTGGCACCCATCATCGAGGCGCTTCGCGACCTCCCGGAGGTCGCCGATGTGAGCCTCGTCACCGGGGCCATCGACCTCCTCGCGCGGCTGCTGGTGCGCGACCACAACCACCTCCAGCAACTCCTCCTCGAGAGAGTCTGGCAGATCACGGGTGTCCAGCGCACCGAAACGCTGGTCACCCTCGCCGAAATGCAGCCGAAGCAGTTCGCCGTTCAGCTGCTGGAGTCGATGCGCGGTGCGCTCGACACTCGCGTGCACCAGGGAGGGGCAGCATGAGCGACGCTGATGCGCAGCGATCTCGCCGCTTGACGGAGACACCATGCTCCGTCGCGCCTGCGGCGACGCCTTCGTCGACTACTACCTGATGATGAAGCGCGCGGAGAATCCCCGCTACCAGGCCGCCGTGGCCGACAACCAGCCGCCCGACGGTGGCGTGGTGTCGGAGTGGGAAATGCGCGAGTACTTCGAGGTGTACTGAGCGTGACCCTCCAGCACATCGTGCTGTTCTCATTTCCCATCCCGCTCTCGGAGGAGGACGCCGCCGACATGCGCGCACAGGTGGTGTCGTTCCCGTCGGAGATCGGCGGCATGTCGCGTCTGCGGTTCGGCTCGGACCTCACCGGCGACCGCACCCGTGGCTACTCACGGCTCATGTACATGGAGTTCGCCGGTACCACTGACCTGGCGGCCTACCAGCAGCACCCCGTGCACCAGGCGTTCCACCGCTGGTTGGTTGAGCGTCAGTGCACTCCACTCGCATTCGACTACTTCATTGACGACGACACTGTCCTCGTGTCCGAGGGCGCCGAAACGGGAGAGGAGGACAGGTGATGACAGTGACTCACGGTCCGGTGTCCCGGTGTGGGACACCGTCCGCCTCGAACCGGTCATCGAACGCTGGCTCGACGAGGCCGAGCGGCGCATGTTCGACGGCAACGCGCGCGCGCTGTACCGGCTGGCATCTGCGTGATGGCTGACGACCCCCTCGCGGTCAACCCCGCCGTCGCGGGAATGCCGCGCTCGGGCATCCGCGAAATCATGGACGGTGCCTGGGGCCGTCCCGGCCTCATCCGGCTGGAGGTGGGCCAGCCCGACTTCCCCACGCCGGGGCACATCATCGAGGCGGCACACGTTGCGGCGCTGGAGGGCCACACCGGCTATGTCGCCACCGGTGGGATCCCGCCGCTCCGCGAGGCGCTGACCGCCAAGGTGCGCGAGCGCAACGGCTACGAGGTGACGCCGGAGCAGGTGGTGGTCAGCCAGGGTGCGGTGGAGGGCATCTTCGCCTCGTTGCTGACACTGGCGCGACCCGGCGACGAGGTGCTCATCCCCGACCCGGCATGGCCCAACTTCCTGATGATGGCCCGCATCCTCAACCTGACCGCGGTGACGTACCCGCTGGATGCCGCCAACGGGTTCATGCCCACCCTCGAGTCACTCGAGGCGCTGGTGTCCGACCGCACCCGCGTGATCGTGGTCAACTCGCCCTCCAACCCGCTGGGAGCAGTGATCGGGAGGGAGCTGATGACCGAGCTCCTCGAGTTCGTCGAACGCCACCACCTGTGGATGCTGTCGGACGAGTGCTACGACGAGGTGACCTTCGACAGCACCTTCGTCAGCCCTGCCTCGATTGCCGCGGACCGTGTGGTGTCGGTGTACAGTTTCTCCAAGACCTACGCGATGACCGGCTGGCGCATGGGCTACGTGGTGGCGCCGCCGGCACTGGCTCCAACCCTCACCAAGTGCCAGGAGCCGCTGATCTCGTGCGTCAACACGCCTACACAGTTTGCCGGTGTGGCCGCGCTCGCCGGGCCGCAGGATGTCGTCGCGGTCATGCGCGACGCGTATCGGGGGCGCCGCGACCGCGCACTGGCACTGATCCACGAGTCGCCGCTGGAGGCAACCACGCCGCGTGGGGCGTTCTACCTGTTCGTCGACATCCGTAGTTCCGGAATCCCGTCGCGGGAACTCGCTCTGCGACTGCTCAGCGAGCGCGACGTCGTGGTCGCCCCGGGGACCGCGTTCGGACCGCGCGGCGAAGGATTCGTGCGTGTGTCATTGGCGTCCTCGCAGGAGAACATCGACGAGGGGCTGCGCCGGCTGGTGGACTTCGCCGCCTCCTCCTAGCGATCGGCGCCGTGGTCAGCCGAGGATATACAGGTTCCCGTCGCTGCCTGCGAAGAACACCATGCCCGCCGACACCGCACTCGACGACGTGATCTCGTTGGTTGCTGAACCGGTGTTGAACGAGGTCAGCGCGGTGCCATCGGAGAGACGGAACGCATCCTCCTTGCCACCCTTGTCTCCGCGGATCACCACCTGGTCACCGGACGCACCGGAGATCGTGGGGGTGGCACGGGACTTGCCGGTGGTGGCCGATCGCCACACCACCGACGTGGTCTGCGTCCCCGTCGGCGCCGCGTTCAGGGCGTAGACCCACTTGCAGAAGCCGACGTAGACATTGGAACCCGTCAGCGCCGTCCCCGACACCGGGTCGGTTGAGCAGTTCACGGTCCGAAAGCTGTAGGACCACACCTGGGCGCCGGTCAGCAGGTCGAGCGCGTACTCGATCCGATCCTTGCCGAGCACGTACACCGCACCGTCGGTGAGGCCGTTCAGCCCCGGAGCGGAGATGGTCGGCGCCGCCCCGACGTCCGTGTCCGAGGCGCTGAAGGTCTGGAACCGCCAGACGTCGATGCCGGTCCGGGCGTCGAGCGCGTACACCGAGTTGTCGGGCTGGTTGCTCCCGAAGACGAGCAGGGGACGCCCGGTCGAGTCGGTTGCGAGCGCCGGTGAGGACCAGCTCCCACCATCCTTGCCGTGGTTGGTGTTGTTCCATCCGTTGAACGCCCACCGCAGGGTGCACGCGGTGTCCTGGCTGCCGACGCCGTTCAGCGCCCACTCGTGGCCGGCGTTGTGCGTCTCCGACAGCCCGGTGTCGCCCACGAAGACTAGCGGGCCGACGGCGTCGATGGTTGCCACCACCGGTGACGCCTCGACCCGGCCGCCGGTGTCGAAACTGCACTGCAGAGTGCCGTCGGTGGCGTTCAACGCGTAGACGATGTGGTCGTCGGACCCGAAGTACACAGTGTTGCCGTCCACCGCCGGTGACGAGAAGATGTTCCCCGGCACGGTGTACTGCCACACCACCTGGCCAGTGGTGGCGTTCACCGCCGCCATGGTCGCTGAGGTGCCGGACGTGCCCGAGGCGCCGACGTAGGCGACATTCGCTCCGAGCGTGCTGTTCCAGGCGACTGCCGGCGACGACACGATGAAGCCGCCCAACGAGACCTTCTGCTTGAGGGTGAGGCCGTTCCAGGTCGACACACCGACAGCCGTGTCGGGGGACACGGAAGCGCGCGTCGCGTCATGACCCAGCATGGGGTAGTCGGTCGATGTACCGGCGGCGGCCGTACCGCCCGCGCTCACCGCCAGCAGAAGCGCCAGCGCAACTGCGATCGGCATACCCGCGGCCGTGCGAAGGCCACGACTGCGCTCAGCTTCCATTGCGTCAATCCCCCAAACCCTGGACGGCTAGGGTGCTTGACACGGATCTGGTTTGTCAACCGGAGGGTGCGGGCGCGCCCCGGTGACCGCCGACGGCGGCCGCTCTGCGTCTACCCGAACCAGGGGGAGAGGTCGCCGTTGGCCGCCTGCGCTGCCGCACCCAGGTACGACAAGCCGTACCTGCCTTCGATCGACCGCAGCAGTCCGTAGAGGTTCCCCGGGGTGGCGACATTGCCATGGCCCCGGGCCGCGGCACGGATCACGACCATGGGAATGACTCCGCCGCCGCCGACATTGCTGCCTGTGTCCTCATCCATGGTGATGACCACGGTGGCGTTCCCGCCGGTGAACCAGGATGAGGCGAGCACCGGGGCGACATTGGCCTTGAGCCACTTGTCGCCCGCCTGCACGGATCCTGTGTGCATGTCGTTCAGCTGGTTCGGGGAGATCCAGACGAAGGCCGGCGCGCTGCTGCCGCTGAGTGCGGACGTGAGAGCGGATGCACCCGGGTAGGGGAGCACATGGGTGGCACACGCGTTCTTCAACACGTCGGACATGATCACGAAGGGATCGTGCTTCTCAGCGTACAGGGCCTTGCTCTTGGTGCCGCCGCCGGCCCACTGGCCCGTGTAGCACGCCGACGGCATTGACTCCATGTAGGCCGTCCACGGGACACCGGCGGTGGTCAGCTGACCGCCCAACGACGTGCCCCCGTCGGGGCCGAAGCACACGTCGCTGGTGCACCCCTGCGTGCTGCCCGTGGTCGTCGCCAGGTAGTTCGGCAACGAGGGGTGTCGGACTCCCGTCCACTTGGTCATGCTGGTGTACTGCGACGCCAGCGAGCAGAGATACGGATCGCTCGAGCACGAGGCGAGCGTCCCGTCGTAGCCGCGGTTCTCGAGCATGATCACCATCACGTGTGGCGCGGCCGTCACCCTCTGTCTGGCACTGGCTTGCGCAGGGCTGAACAGGGGGATGGCGGCAGAAACCAGAATCAGTGCGGCGAACGCTGGGACGAGTCGGCGGGACATGCGACATACCTTCGCCCCCAGCGCGGCAACGTGTTCGCACGTTGCGTTACACCGTCGTTCACGCAGCGAAACAATGTCGCGCCGTCCCGCATCAGCGGGCGTAACAGGTCAGGGCTGGACGTCACACCACCGGCGCACGTGCCGCGGTGCGGCCCGGACTCCCTCAGCCGCAGCGGATGTGGAGTGGCACCGTTGTGGCGGCAGTCTCGAAGTAGAGGTTGTAGTTGGCGCAGGCTCCGATCGCGGTCTTGATGGTCACCCGCACCCTCTGCAACGGCCCCAGCGTGCCGGCATCAGGTGAGAAGCTGCTCTCGCACATCCAGGGCTGCTTGCCGTTGTTGTTGCACTGGCCGCCGACGGCCTTCCATTGGATCGACTTGGTGGCGGACAGCGAGATCACCTCGACATGACATGTCCACACCGCACCCGGGTAGAACTCGCGCCCCGAGGTGAACTGGCATTTCCCCGCCGCGTCACCGGGTACGCCGGTCGATGTGGGACTGAGACGAAAATCTCGCGCCGTGCCTGTGGCGGCGCTCGCGCCGACAGCAGCCACAGGGGTGGCAAACGTCAGCAGCGTACAGACCACGGCCGCGATGGCGGCAACTCGCCCCTTCACCGCGCGAGCGTAGTCCTCTTCGGACCAACAGTCAAACGGGCCGCCACCACAGCGCTTGCGATATACACGATCGCTCGTCGCCCGGGATGGCAACGTGACACCGGCGTTGTAGAATTCGCCGGCCGCCGCCCAGGTGGTGGAATTGGTAGACACGCCAGCTTGAGGGGCTGGTGACCGCAAGGTTGTAAGGGTTCGAGTCCCTTCCTGGGCACCACGCTGTTGGATGCGGGAGCGCCGCGGGTGTAACGTCACTGCGTCAGGCCGGATCCTGGGGCGTGGAGCCCGCGGGATTCGTGATCAGCAATGCTGTTGAGGGAGGCCTGATCGCGTCGATCGCCAGGTTGTTCTCGCGACGTTGTTCAGCGGGGATCCAGCAGGCCGAGCTCGCGGCAGCGCTTGAGGTAGCGGTGGGCGGTGGGCTGGCTGCACTCAAGTACCTTCATCAGCTCGACGATCGGGGTTCGAGGGTACGAGCGGAGAACTCTCCGATACTCCTCAGCGACCCGCCGGTAGTGCTCTTCGGGCAGTCCCGCAGGCCCGGGCCGGGCCCTGCGGACGCGGTGCGGGTTGGGCGCATCCGGCCGCTCTGCGGGTAGCCCGAGCGCTGCGAACGACACTATCTCCCCGAGGCGGAGGTCGCGGAGGAGCCGGGAGGTCACCTCGAGGTTCTTGCGCGGATCGATCAGCAACCCCGTGCAGACGAGGCGACCGTCGTCCGCCTCGCCGAAGCAGAAGGCCAGCCCATGCGGGTGATCGTCCACGTCGAACTCGTACCACGGCAACTCGCCCAGCGCCTCGAAAACGGCGCGCCAGTGCGCCTGGTTCCAGTAGTCCTGGGCGAGCGCACGGTACCGCATCCGACACAGCGTAGCCCGCAACCAGCATCCGCGCGCCATGCTCTCAGAGTTCGGTGCGTCCCTGAAAGAGGTCGATCAATTGTTGTAGACGTTCGAGCCTCCGACGAGGAGCGCATAGACCGCGTCCGCCCCGTCGCCATGTTCCCGACCAAGTCATGGGCCGCCTACGAGACGGGGTTCACTTCCCCGTCGAGGTGAGGAACCGCGGGGCGATCCAGGAACTGCGGCTTGACCGTGCGCGTGCGCTTCAGCTCCCAGAAGCCCGCCATCGATGTCAACGTCACCACCGCGTCGAAAAGGACGAGCGCCGACTCGCCCGTGGGCATCGGCGAGATGATCGGCCCGAAGATGGCCGCCTTGCCGTCGAAGCCGAGGATGGGTGTGCCCACGTCGTCTCCGGTGAGCGCCAGTCCCTCGTCCATCTGCGCCGCGATCATCGCGTCCCACGTCGTGTCCTCCGACGCCGCGGCAAGTGACGGATCGCAGGCCGCTGCGCTCAGCGCGTCACCGATGCTGAAGACGCGCAGACCGTCGTGATGGAAGGCGGTCCCGATCACCGTGTAGAAGCGCCCGACGCCATCGTTGCCCGCGCTCTCTCGAACGGCTTCGCAGATTCGGAGCAGCCGGTGGGTCGCGAACAATGCGTCAACCTGCTCGGCCGGCGTCGTGTCCTTGTTCTTGCGCCACAGGCTGAAGGGCTGCCAACGGATGTCGAAGCCACGGTGCGGCTGCACGGCGATCAGCCAGCGGGACGTGGACCAGCACCACGGGCAGGCGGGGTCGAGATAGAAGTCGATGGTCATGGAGAACTCCTGGCACCGACGGGTGCGGGTTCAGCCTAGCCAATCGGGACGTTCGGACCGCCGGGTGGGCCCCCGGCGGGCTCGGCTATGGTGCGATGGCCGGGTGAAGGGAGGCGGATGGTGCAGCGGAGCGTGGCGGTGGTCACCGGGGCCGGGCGCGGGATCGGGCAGGCTGTAGCACACCGGCTGTCGGGCCGGCACACCGTGCTGGCGGTGTCGCGCACCGCGTCCGAGCTGGCCGCGACCGCTGCCGGGCACTCGACGATCATGACCCACGTCGCGGACATCGCCGAACCGGGCGCGGTGCCGGCAATCCTCGATGCCGCACTGGCGATGGGGCGCCTCGCGGTCTGGGTCAACAACGCGGCGACGCTCGAGGTGGTCCCCCTGATCGACCTCGACGACGACACCTGGCGTCGCACCATGGCTGTGAACCTCGACGCCGCATTCGCAGGGTGTCGCGGAGCACTGGGCGCGATGGCGGCGGCGGGCGGCGGCGTGATCATCAACGTGGCGTCTCTGTCAGGAGTGGCCTCGGTGGAGAAGTTCCCGGGACTGGCCGCCTACAACGTGTCCAAGGCAGGGCTCATCGCCCTCACCGAGGCGGTCGCACTCGAGGGCCGCGAGGCCGGCGTCCGGTGCATCGCGCTCAGCCCCGGGGCGGTCGACACCGACCTGCTCCGACGCGCGGCGCCCCACCTCAACCCGGGCATGACCCCGGACGACGTGGCCGCCATCGTGGAGTTCCTGGTGTCGGACGCGGCCGCCCCGCTCAGCGGGGTCAACATCCCCATCTTCAGCAACCGCTGAACGTCGCCGTTCGATGCTGCGCCGGGTGCGGGGTGCCATAGTCCACCCATGGCAGACGCGCGCCCCATCTCGTTGCGCCCTCACCAGGGCGCCACCCCGTCGCCGACGCCGATCCGCGAGGACGACCCGGTCGGCCCGATCATCAGCAGCCTGCTGCGCGAGCTCGGCGAAGACCCTGCACGTGAGGGGCTGCTGCGCACGCCCGACCGGGTCGCGGACAGTCTTCGCTTCCTGCTCTCCGGCTACACCCAGGACGTGGCCGACGTCGTCAACGGCGCGGTGTACGCCGAGGACTACCGGGAGATGGTCCTGGTGCGTGACATCGAGCTGTACTCGCTCTGTGAGCATCACCTGCTGCCCTTTTTCGGCAAGGCACACGTGGCGTACCTGCCCAAAGGCCGCATCATCGGGCTGAGCAAGCTCCCCCGGATCGTCGAGGTGTTCGCGCGTCGCCTGCAGGTGCAGGAGCGGCTCACCACCCAGATCGCCGACGCGCTCGACGGTGCTCTGGAGCCGTACGGCACGGCGGTGGTGATTGAGGCGTCCCACCTCTGCATGATGATGCGGGGCGTCGAGAAGCAGAACAGCCGCACGGTAACCTCGGCGCTCACCGGCGCCTTCCAGCGCGACCCCAAGTGCCGCAACGAGTTCCTGGAGTTGGTGGGTCGCACCTGATCCCTGCGGTCAGGAGACCCCGACGACAGCAACGTCGAGCACCATCAGGCCCACCCCGGCGACGAACAACGCCACACCCAGCAGCGAGTGCACCCAGCGGATCGGTGGGTCGCGACGACGCCGGATGCGGCTGACCACGGTGACCCCCGCCAGCCCGAGCCCGGCAGCTATCAGGATGGTCGCCGGCACGCCGAGCAGGCTGCTGACAACGGTGCGCACCGGCGCAGTCTACGCAGAGCATGTCCCTCGCCCGATCGGCATCCGGCCGATCGGGCACCGGGTGCGCCGTACCATCAGCCGACATGCTCGTTCCCCTCAGCACCGCCGACACCGACACGCTGAGCAGCGCGCTCGTGTCGCACGGCGCCGCACCGTGGCGTGCGTCGCAGCTGCGACGCGCCACCTGGCAGCCCTTCATCGCCGGCTTCGGCGACATCGGTCAGCTGCCCGCCGCTCTGCGCCAGTCCCTCGCGGCCGATTTCGAGTTCTCGACGGTGACGGTGGCAGGGGAGAGCGAGGCGGACGGCGGCCGCACCGTCAAGCTGCTCTGCAGGCTCGGCGACGGCCAGACCGTCGAGACGGTCGCCATGGAAACCCCCGCCCGGCGGTCCTCGCGGCGCCGGGCCACCGTATGCGTCAGCACCCAGGTGGGGTGCGCGGTGGGCTGCCCCTTCTGTGCCACCGGGCGGATGGGCCTGCGCCGGTCGTGCACCCCCGCTGAGGTGGTCGACCAGGTCCGCGCCGCCGCCGCCGCCCTCCACCGGCGCGGGCTCGATGCCGTCACCCACGTCGTGTACATGGGAATGGGCGAGCCACTGGCGGCGTACGACACAACGGTTGCTTCCCTCCGCGTGCTGGTCACGGATGCCGGCATCAGCCCGCGCCGGATCACGGTGTCGACAAGCGGGGTCGTGCCGGCGATCAACCGCCTCGCGCAGGAAGGCATTCCCTGCACCCTGGCGATCTCGCTCCACGCCGCGACCGACGAACTGCGCGACCGCCTGGTGCCGTTGAACCGCGCCCACCCGCTGCGATCACTGCTGGCGGCGGGGACCAACTACGCCTCGGTCACGGGGCGGCGCCTGACCTTCGAGTGGTGCCTCATCGGCGGCGTCAACGACAGTGTGGAGCAGGCGCGCGCCCTGCGGACACTCGCGCGCGAGGCATCCGCCCACGTCAACGTCATCCCCATGAACGTGATCGCCGACAGCCCGTGGGGGCCGCCGTCCCCGAGAGCCGAGCGCGGCTTTCTGCAGGAGCTGGGGCAAGGTCCGGTGACCGTGCGCCACACCCGCGGCGCCAGCACCGATGCCGCCTGCGGACAGCTGCGCGCCGGCCTCGAACAGCGGCGCATGCTGCAACCCGACGG
>JALYTM010000177.1 GCA_030854305.1 Candidatus Dormiibacterota bacterium | reverse complement strand
TGCGGGTGCCGCGTTTCCGCTCCCCGACGGGGACGGGCGGCCGGCCCCCGGAGCTGTTCCGTTACGCCGGTGGCGGCGGCGTCGTCGAGCAACTGGTGGGCCTCCGCGCACGGCGGAGCGCGTAGCCGACCCGGTCAGCCGGCGTCGGTGCTCCAGCCGCCCTCGGCGCTGCTCAGCACCAGTGTCACCGGGCCGTCGTTGGTCAGGTCGACGTCCATGTGGGCACCGAACCTCCCGGTGGCAACCTCGAGCCCGCGGCGTCGCATCGCGTCGGCGAACACGTCGCAGAGGTGGCGGCCGAGCTCGGGCGGTCCCGCCCCGATGAACGAGGGCCGGTGACCACGCGACGCGTCGCCGAAGAGCGTGAACTGGCTCACCACCAGGACGGCGCCGCCCACCTGGAGCAGGTCGAGGTTCATGCGGCCGGCATCGTCGGCGAACACGCGCAGCATCGCAACTCGTCCGGCCAGGCGTTCAGCGACCGCGGGGGTGTCTCCCGGGCCCACCCCCAGCAGCACGAGCAGTCCACGAGCGACCGCGCCGACCACCTCGCCGTCGACTCGGACCGAGGCCCGGGTGACGCGCTGGACGACTGCCCTCACTGAGCGCGGTCGGGCGGGAGTGAGCGGAAGCCCCGGAAGATCCTCATCGCCTCGGCCTCAGCGCCGAGGAAGGTGGGCTCAGCGATGCGGATGTCGTGCACGATGAATCCCCAGCAGCGCTCGGAGTCGTCGTCCACCGCCCGGCCGAACGCCGACCCGCGGCTGCGCGGGGGAATTATCTCCATGCGCGACCCGTCGGGCATGCGCCGGTAGATCGCCCGTCGCACCAGGATGCTCTCCAGCGCGGAGCCGCCGGGCAGCCGGCCACCGGCGAGCACGACGTGGCGCAGCTTGGCGATCGGGTTGTCCGGGTCGCGGAGCTCGGCACGGACATCGAATCGCTCGGAGATGTCGCGAACGATGAATGCGAGCGCCAGTGCGTCGGCTTCGTCGCCTGCGATCCGCACGAAGGTGGCGGCGGAGAGGTCGGCGTGCTCACCCGCCTCGGCGACGGCCTGGTCGAAGAAAAGCAGGGGGAGCAGGTCCGGCGACTGGCGATCCGCGAGCCACGGAGTGCCGTCGCGCCACTCGCGGCCGGCCACAAGCTCGGCAAAGCGGCGTTGGAGGGCCTCGCCGTCGCCGGCGGTCACGCCGCTGACACGCACGTGGATGACCCTGCTCATCCTTCGATTGTAGGAGCGGAGGGGGTACGACGCCGGCGGCCGGCCGCGAAACGCCCGCTACACTACGCGGTCGCGCCGAGGTAGCTCAGTTGGTAGAGCACGGGTCTGAAAAACCCGGTGTCGACAGTTCGATCCTGTCCCTCGGCACCTTCGAAACCTGTGCCCGACAGCGTCCTGTGCGCTTCCCGACTGCTGCCTGAGCGCGGCCGTCCCGAGGCCGGTCAGGAGGTGCGGCGCCGACCCCAGAACACGCCGTCACCGCCGTCGGGGTGAAAGCCCGCCTGCGCCGCAACCTCGGCTGCGGCGGCCAGTCCGAGGCCAACGCGCGTCGGGTCGTGGCTGTCACTGCCGAACGACACCGCGGCGCCGCCGAGCTCGTACCACCAGCGCAGCACCGGAAGCCCGGGTCCCAGTCCGCGGCGCTCCGGTGCGCCTCGCGTGCTGTTGATCTCGAGCACAAGTCCCCGTCGCGCCGCGGCGGTCAGCACGGCGCGGTACTCCGCCGTGAACATGGTCTCGTCGTACCGCATCTCGTCGTGCGGCCAGTACCGCTTGGCGTAGTCGAGGTGGGCCAGGATCTCGAACGGTGCGTCGCCGGTGACCAGATCGAGAGTCATCGACAATGAGCTGCGCACCACGTCCGGCCATGCCTGCGCGCTGACCCGGTGCCGGGCGTCGCTCACGTCCGCCAGCTGCCCATCGATGGTGGCGACGTGCACCGACCCGAGCACGCGGTCCACGCCGCCCGGAGCGGCTGCCAGCAGCGCCGCAGTCTCGACCGCGTAGAGGTGGGGCTGACCGAGCTCGACGCCTGTCTGGATCTCCAGTGTGGGAAAGCGTTGCCGGCATTCGGCGATCGACTGGAGGTACCCGGGAATGTCGACCACCGCGCGCGGATGCTTGTCGCGCTCGTTGAAGTCGGCGTGCTCGGTGAAGGCGACCACGCGCAGGCCGGCGTCAAGAGCACGCTCACACGTCGCCAGCATGTCGCCCGCCTCCGCGTCCCACGACCACTGCGTGTGCAGGTGGCAGTCGGCGACGGGAGTCGGGGTGGCGGGCTCGCTCACCGGTGGCATTCTATGGACCGCCTCGCGACCACCGACGTGGGCGCTACGCTCCGACGATCACCTCGCCGGGCTGCGCGTCCGCAGCAAGGTCATGAGCGCGGGTCAGCGCCGGCTCCACCCCGCCGGCGAGCGACACCACGCCGGCGCGGAGTGTTTCCGCCAGCCCCAGCTTGCTCATCTGCTTGACCAGTCGCCGCGCGACGACACCGCCGGAGCGAACCCCGCCCTCCCGGATCAACAGCGCCGCAGCGCCGCGCGCGAGGATGGTCACGGGCTCGTTGGCGCGTGCGTACGCGATCACCAGCGCCGCGTACCCGCTGCGCGCGGTCACCGGGATGGACTCGTCGATGAGGAACAGGCAGCACGCGCCGTCGCCGGTGATCGCAGTGCCGTCGGCGACGAAGCGCTCGTGTCCCACCACCCAGGGCAGCTGGGAGATGGGGGGCAGTTCCCCGGTGGGCATGTCTCAGGTCACCAGCAGGCTGGCGGCGAGCGTCTGCAGCACGGCCAGCCGGTCGCCCTGCAACTCGGTGGCCGCGGCGTGCGTGTGCCAGTCCAACAGGTCGGTGGCGGTGGCGATCAGCTCCATCACACGCAACGGCTTGGGCAGGGCGCTCACGCCGCTGCGCATCGGCTGGGGGTGACGGAGCATGCCGCTGACGAAGCAGATGGCGGCGCTGCTCGCGTATGTGGAAGTGACCAGCTGCTTGGCCAGCTCGATGCCGTGGGTGTCGGGCAGCAGGCCGTCGAGCAGGATCAACCCGAAGGGCTTGGCCTGCGCAGCGGCAATTGCGCTCCGCCCGTCTTCGCATGCGGACACGTCCCCGGCGACGCCGGCCAGGGCGCGGGTCAGGAAAGCCCGGACCAGCTCGTCGTCCTCGACGATCAGGATGGAGGGTGGCACTACCACGGGGAGCATCCTACCCGCTCACTCCTGCAGGTGAGGACAGGAAACGAGATTGTGATGACATCCGCACGCCGCGCTGAGCTGTTCGAGCGTGATCGAGCCGTCCGAGAATGACAGTGTCCGCGATCCCGGCGCCGTGCCCGGCGAGGCTGCGCGGACATACATGACGGCTCCGTCGAGCGTCGTCCACGCCGGCATGTTCGGCACCCCGGCGCGGACCCAGCGCAGCGCCGCGGCGGCTGAGGGTGCGCTGTCGAGGTGACGGTGCCCGACTGATGGAGCATACGTGGCGCGCGCGAGGTCGATGGGATCTCCCTCGTCGCCGCTGAGCATTCGGCTCACCGCCATGCTCAGCACGTCCACGCCTTCTGCACACAGCCTTCTCGTCAGCGTGCCCGACGTGTCGTCGTCGGCGACGGCGATGCGGCGTTGCGCGAAGACCGGCCCGGCGTCGACCTTGGGCACGGCGCGGTGCAGCGTGATGCCGGCCACCTCGTCACCGTCGGCGACTGTCCAGTACACCGGCTCAGGTCCTCGTCGTGCCGGCAGGGCGCTGGGATGCACGTTCATCCATCCGTGGCGGGGCAGTGACAGCAAACGAGCACGGATGATCTGGTCAAAGCTGGCCATGACCACTGCGTCCAGGTCCAGGGCATCGACGTCGAGGATGCTGTGCTCGTCGTTGACGCGCCACGCGCGCAGCAGGGGGATGCCGAGATGGTCGGCGACGCGGCTCATGGCGTTGTCGCCGACGATGGCGGGATGGGCGCCCGGCGAGGTCATCAGCGCCACCACCTGCACGTCGAGCTGGAGCAGCGCCAGCAGGAAGGCAATGCTGTAGTCGGAGGGAAAGCCCGCGAACATGACTCGCGGTCCACCCCTGGGGGTCACTTCGCCGTCGAGCGGCGCCTCGTCGCGGTCGGGGATGAACGAGAACTCCGGGCGATCCCACAGCCGCTCACGCACCCGGTCGAGCGCTGCCGATCTCGTGCCCACGGAAACCATCCTAGCGGCGCGATGCCGTCGTCCTCCCGCGAGTCGAGCCGCCGTCCCGGGCTGCGCCCACATCGAGGAGCCCGTCGGCCGCCAAGCCTTCCAGTGCCGCCCTGACCCGATCCGGGGTGGCACCCGCAACCGGGGCTACAGCGGCGGCGAGGGCCTCCGTGGTGGCGTGAGGATCGGCGAGAGCCGCGGCGAGGACGGCCCCGCGCAGCTGGCGAAGGCTGCCCGCATACGCCGGCTGCCTTGGTGGCGGGGCGGCCGGCAGCGTCGTCCGCCGCAGTGC
>JALYTM010000176.1 GCA_030854305.1 Candidatus Dormiibacterota bacterium | reverse complement strand
TGGCTGAGAGGGTGGCGCTTCATGACATTTCCCGCAGGTGCGCTCGGCGGTCTAGTGGCAGAGGCCCGACGGGGCCGAGCTGCCGCATTGGTTGCCGATGAACCGATTGCCGCTACCACTGCCGTCGTACACGATGTCGGCCGGCGCGTCGTGGCGTGCGGTGTTGTTGCGGACGGTGTCATCGATCGGGGAGCTGCCGCCGTCGAGCGCGGTCACGGACACGAGCACGATCCCACCGGATCCCACGGTGCCGCCGGCGTTGTTGCCGTACACATGGTTGTCGGCCACCAGCGTGTGCACCGCTCCGGCCAGGGCGATCCCACCACCGGACAGCGGCGGGCCTTCGGCGGGAGGACAGAACAGGTTGTTGCCGTGCACCGTGTTGCCAGTGACGGTCACGTTGCCTGCACCGCCCGCCTGGCCGTCGTCAAGGACGAACACGCCGAGGCAGTTGCCCCACACCGTGTTGCCCCAGACCTGCACCTCATGGGAGTGGCGGACGAAGATGCCGAAGCCGTTGCCCCAGCTCTTGTTGTTGGCCACCACGGTGTCGGCGTCCGGCGAGTCGCCCACGTACAGACCGGCCTCGTGGTTGCCGGCGACGCTGTTGTCGCGCAGCACGCTGGTGGTCGACGCGAAGCGCGCGATCCCGTAGCCACCGTCGTTGAAGGCGGACACCTGGCTCACCTCGAGGTCGGTGGTGCCGAATCCGAAGATGCCGTTCTGCGGGAACGACCGGATGGTCAGCCCCGAGATGTGCACGCCCTCGACGTTGCGGACGATGTTGCCGCTCGTGTCCAGCTGCCCGAGGACGCAGATCCCGCTCGGACCGGTGTTGAACTGTGTGCAAATGTTGGTCGGAGCCACCGCTGGCGGCTCGATGACGGTGTTGCGGTCCGAGCCGTCGGCACCACGCAGGGTGATGTCATCGGTGGTGATCTGCAGGCTTTCCTGGTAGGTGCCTCGTGCCACAACGATGGTGTCGCCCGGGTGGGCCGCGTCGATGGCTGCCTGGATCGAGTGTCCCGGGGTCACCGTGACCGTGTGCGGCGCGGCCGCCCCAACCGGTGTGGCGCCGATCCCGAAGGGCACGACAGCCGCCACCGCGGCGACGCCAACCAAACGTCTCTTCCAGCCCATTTCCCCAGCCTCCCCATATGCCAAAACTGACGGTCGGCGCGGAGCATACGCCGATTGAGGGAGCGCGGTGGGGGCAGACACTGGTGCCCACGCGGGCAGTTCAACCCGCGTACCCGCACGGGGAGTCGAACCCCGGTTACCACCTTGAAAGGGTGGTGTCCTGACCGCTAGACGATGCGGGCGCCGGTGAATCCTACGACGCGGCGGCGATCGTCTCCTCCACCTTGCGGACGCGGGCGGCGTCGATCTCGCCCGCAGTGCGCTCGTCGTCGCTGATCAGGGCGTCGAGGTCCACCTCGCTGTACCCGAGCACGCCCATGTCGGTGAACGCGGCCCGGATGCGCGGCCCGAAAAGGCCGATGTCTTTGAGCGTGGGCGCGATACGCGTGAACAGGAGGCTGCGGAACTGCACCTGGGCTTCCGAGGCGGACACGAACCGCAGGCACTCGTCCACCGGGAGGCCCAGGTTCTCCCACACCTCCTGGGCGAGGAAGCGGTCGCGCATCAGGTAGCACGCCTCGACGCAGAACTCCTCACGCTCGTCGCGCTCGCGCTCGCTGAGCTGCGGGTAGACGTCGCGCAGGGCGAGCCGCCCGAAGGCGACGTGGCGCGCCTCGTCCTCCATGACGTAGGCGGTGACCGCTCGTGCCAGGGGGTTCTCAGCGACGTCGCGGATCAGCCCGAAGGCGGCCAGCGCGAGGCCCTCGATCAGCACCTGCATGCCCAGGTACGTCACGTCCCACCGCGAGTCGGTGACCACGTTGTCGAGCAGCGCCTTGAGGTGGGTGTTGATCGGGTAGGCGAGGTCGAGCTTCTCGTAGAGGAACCGCGAGTACGTTTCGACGTGGCGTGCTTCGTCGATTACCTGGGTGGCCGCGTAGTACTTGGAGTCGACGTCGGGCACCGTCTGCACGATCTTGGCGGCGCAGATCAACGCGCCCTGCTCACCGTGCAGGAACTGCGAGAGCTGCCAGGCCGCCGTGCGGTGGGTGACCCGGGCGCGGTCCTCCCCACCCATCTTCTCCCACACCTCGCTGCCGAAGATGGGGACGTACGCCTCCGGTACCTCGAAGGGGTTGTCGTGGGACACGGGGATCGACCAGTCGATGCGGTCGCGACTGTTCCACTGCCGTGTCTTGCCCTTCTCGTAGAGGTTGAGCAGCCGGTCGCGGCCCTCGTCGTACTCCCATGTGAAGATGGTCTCGGCACCACCCTGCACGTTCCATCGGGTCTGCTCGACCGGCAGTGTGTAGATGCGAGTGCTCATCCCAGTCCTCTCTGCGCCGTGGCGGCGGCGTCGTCCGGTGCCGTCATATGGAGCCATTGCTGCATCTCGTCGCGCACCGCGCGCTGGTGCAGCAGCGCCAGCAGCCGGTCAGCGGGAGCGCCCGGTTGACGAGGTCGCGCAGCACCGCCGGGTCGTGGCGGAGCAGGACGGGTTCCACGATGCGCGCCAGCTCAGCCGCCACCAGCTGCTCGACGGCGTCGCGGTAGACGGCAAGGCTCTCGATGCGGAAGCCGGCGGCCTCGGTGAGACCCGACGCGCGCATCGCCGCGACCAAATCGAGCAGCCGTAGGTCACTGCCGGTCATCGGGCCGGCGCTGACCAGGCCGAGCCGGCGAAGCGTGGCGATATCACCGTCCTCGAGGCGCTCTCGGAAGGCGTCCAGGCCGCCGGCAGGTGCGGCGGGGTCAGGCTCGTCCAGCAGCGGCCCGAGCACCAGGAGGGTGCGCACCTCGTCGATGGGCAGCTCGCCGTGGCAGCACCCGCCGGATGCTGCGCAGCGACAGGTTGAGGTCTGTCTGCAGCTCCCGGATCCAGCGGACCCGGGTGACCGTTGACTCGCCGTACCACGCCTGGTTGCCGGCCGTCTTGCACGGGGGCGGAAGCAGCCGCTGCTGCGCGTAGAAATGGATGGTCGGCGCGCTCGCCCCCGTGAAGCGAACCATGTCGCGCATCCGGAGGGCGCCCTCAGCGCCCGAATCGCCCATGGGGGGGCATGGTTGGGGTCCCCACGCCCAGTGTCAAGTGTCACTTGATACGCCGTCATGACGGCGTCGCAACGGTGTGCGCAAACCGAACGAACTGGTCACAGTACCCGTGACGCAAAACCTTATACCCGTGCTGTATCATTCGCAGGGCGTCATGCGGGGCGAAGTTGCCGTTCAAGAGTCGCGATCGGAGGAGCCGATGACCGTCGTCGTTGACCATGACAGTGCCGGGGGACCGAGGCTGAGCACTGTCAGCCGCACGCCGGCAATGGCGGCGCACGCTGCCCACTCCCGCCCCGTCGAGTTCCGGCGCAGGCAGGTCCGCCGCCGTCGCCTCGCCGTCACCCTCCGCAACCTGGTGGCCGCATCCGAAGTGGTCGCCCTGTCGGCGGCGTTGATCACGATCACGCTGTTCAGCCTGCTCGGTCGCTGAACGCCGGCGCCGACGCGGCGGTGAGCTGAGCTCTCAGCGTCAGGCGGGGGGCCACTCCACGTCGCCGAAGGTTCCTGCCGGCTGCGGTCGGAGCCGGTAAGCCTCCACCCCGCGGCGGCTGCTGGCGATGTCGGTCCACTCCCCGTGACCGGGGAGCACAAGGGTCTCCGGGGGAAGCTGCAGGAGCCGCGACGCGATGCTCTCGATGAGGGTCTCGAGGTCCCCGGCCGCGGATGTCTTCCCGGGGCCGCCTTTGAACAGGGTGTCGCCGGAGATAAGCGCCCGGCCCACACGCAGCGAGATGCTCCCCGGGGTGTGTCCCGGCGTGTGTATCACGGTCATGCGGGCGGCGCCGATGCGCACCTCCGACCCGTCGCTGAGCCGGCCGTCCAGGCGCTCCTCGGGGATCCTGATCTCGGCGTCGCCGGCGAAGACGGGAGCGCCGGTGGCGGCGCGAACCGCGTCGTACGTCGCCCAGTGGTCGGGGTGCCAGTGGGTGGCGATCACCGTGGTGACCCCGCCTTCCGCGGCGATGGCCTCGAGGAGAGGGCCCTCGTCGAGCGGCATGTCGACGAGCAGCGCCTCGCCCGCGCTGACGTCGCGCACGATGTAGGCGTTGTTGCCGAACGGGCCCATGGGGCCGATGGCCACGATGCGGATGTCGCCGTCCTCGTGCACCCGGATGTCAGCCACTCGCCTCCTCCCGAGATCGCAGGGACGCCTTCCAGGCCCGCTTGCCGGCCTGGTACTCCTGCCGTTCCGCCACGGTGCGGACGTCGGCGAGGGTGGGGTAGTCCGGGATCAGCGTCTCCCATCCGTCCGGCTTGACCCCCAGGTGCTTGGCGAGCACCCCCAGCACGATGCCAGCCTTCATGGCGCCGAACCCCGGCAGCGCCTCCAGCCGACGGCGCAGCTCGCTGGCGTCGGCAACGC
>JALYTM010000175.1 GCA_030854305.1 Candidatus Dormiibacterota bacterium | reverse complement strand
CCGCTGGCCGGTCGCCGCGGTGAGCGCGGGCATCGTCGCCGGGGAGCCGCGGCTGGACCTCAACTACCTCGAGGACTCGGCAGCGGACACCGACATGAACTGCGTCGGCAGCGGCGACGGCCGATTCATCGAGATCCAGGGCAGTGCCGAGCAGGAGCCCTTCTCGCAGGACGAGATGAGCGCGCTGCTGGCGCTTGCGGCGGGAGGGATGCAGCGCCTGTTCGACATCCAGGCGGCTGCGCTCGCCACGCCATGACAACCGCCGGCACCGCACCGCCGGTGCTGGTGCTCGCGACCGAGAACCCGGGCAAGCTGCGAGAGCTGCGGCGACTGCTGGCTCCGCGGCGACTGACGCTGGTGTCGCTGCGCGACGCCGGCTTCCACGGTGACCTCGCGGAGACTGGCGACACATACGCCGAGAACGCTCTGGCCAAGGCGGTGACCGCGTGTACGCAGTTGGGCCGGCCAGTCCTGGCGGACGACAGCGGCATCGAGGTCGACGCTGTGCACGGGTGGCCCGGGCCGCTCTCGGCTCGCTGGATGGGGCCGGCGGCCGACGACGACGACCGCCTGCACGGGCTGATCGACGAGGTGGACCGCCGCTGCCCCGGCCGGCGCCAGGTACGGTATGTCTGCGTGGCGGCCCTCTGCCTGCCCGACGCCGAACCGGTCACCGCCCGCGGTGAGTGTGTCGGCACGCTGGCCTCGCCCCGGGGAACGGCGGGCTTCGGCTACGACCCGGCGTTCCTCAGCGATGACCTCGGGATGACGTTCGGCGAGGCGCCGGACGGGGCCAAGGACCGCGTGTCGCATCGTGCCCGGGCGCTGCGCCGGCTCGGCGAGGCGAGCCTGTTCGAGACCCTCCTGCAGGGCTCCTGACCCTGCGCGCAGCGGGCGGACCAGAAGGGGCACCCGCCCACATGTGTCTCACAATGTGCCTGTGTCCACGCGCCAGGCCGGTCTCTCGCGTCCGGTCCGCATCGTTCTCGGCACGGCCGCGGTTGTGCTCAGCGGCCTGGTCGCGTTCCTGGTCACCGTCAACCGCACCTCGGTCACGGTCAACGCACCGCCGCCGTCGCTGCCGGCGGCGCGGGAGGTGGCCATCGCTCCGACGGCAGCGACGCTCGTTGACATCGCGCTCGGGGCGATGAGCCGCACGGTCACCGTGGAGTCGCTTCGGCCCAATGACGAAGGGCTGGGCACGGCCTGGCTGATCGACGCCAAGGGCGACTTCGCCACCAATGCGCACGTGGTCTCGCAGCACCTGGCGGTGCGGCTGCGCGAACGGAACGGCCACGCCCATGCGGGAGTGGTGGTCGCCGTCGACATCGGCGCGGACATCGCCGTCGTCCGCAGCCAGGACGGCTTCACCGGCGCGCCGCTGCCGATGCGGTCGACAGCATTCGCGGTGTTTCCACAGGCGGTGGTGGCAATCGCCAGCAGTGCCGCGACCGGGCACAGCGACATCACCGCGGAGACCGCCACCGGTATCGCCGCCGATGTCCCGGTCAGCGGCGACACCACCACCGGGCAGCCGGCGTCGACCCCCGACTACCACGACATGCTGGTGCTCTACGGACAGGCCATCTACCCGGGAAACAGCGGCGGTCCGGTGCTGGACGGGAGTGGGAGCGTGATCGGCATCGTGACACTGGCGAGCCGCACCAACCCGGAGGGCTACGCGATCCCGATCAACCGGGTCGCGGCCGAGCTTCTCGCCTACGCCGCCCGCTGACGGGATCGAGCCGTGCGTCAAAGCGGGTCGATTGGGGTACGGTTCCAGCAATGAACGAATACGACATCGCCATCATCGGCGCCGGCCCCGCAGGCCTCACCGCCGCGCTGTACGCGGGCCGCAGCAAGGTTCGGAGCGTGGTGATCGAGGCCAAGGCCCCGGGTGGCCAGCTTCTCAACACCGAGCTGATCGAGGACTACCCAGGCTTCAAGAGCATCCTCGGCGTCGACCTGGCCACGGCCATGGTCGAGCAGGCGGAGCATTTCGGGGCCGACATCGTCTACTCGCCGGTGAACCGCATCCGGGTGGAGGCGGACGGCATGAAGGTGATCGAGACCGACAACGGCGAGTACCGTGCTCCCGCGGTGATCGTCACCGCCGGCGGCAACCCACGGAAGCTGGGTGTGGCGGGCGAGGAGGAGCTCGCCGGCCGCGGGGTGTCGTACTGCGCGGTGTGCGATGGAGCCTTCTTCCAGGGTGCGCGACTGGCGGTCATCGGCGGCGGCGACGCGGCGCTGGAGGAGGCGATCTTCCTGACCCGGTACGCCGAGCGCGTGACCATCATCCACCGCCGTGAGGAGTTCCGTGCCGCCCCCATCCTCGTTGACGAGGTGCGTCGTCATCCCAAGATCGACATGTTGCTCAACAAGGTCGTCGAGTCCATCGACGGTGACCAGAAGGTGTCGCACGTGCGGCTGCGGGACGTCGACACCGGCCGGGAGTCGCGGCTCGACGTGGGCGGAGTGTTCATTTTCATCGGGTTCATCCCCAACACCACCCTCATCGATGCCCACGTCGACCACGACAAGGGGGGTTATTACCTCACCGACCCGATGACCATGGAGACCAGCATCCCGGGCATCTTCGCCGCCGGCGACGTGCGCTCCCAGCTCACCCGGCAGATCACCACCGCCGTCGGTGACGCCACCACGGCCACCATCGCGGCGAGCAAGTGGGTGGAGGAGCGGGCCCGCGGCGAGAACGGTGACGAGGCGCTGAAGGTCCTCGCCGACGCCAGCGTCGAGGGAGGATGGGTGGCGTGAGCATCGTCACCCGCCACGGCGACGGTGGCGAGACCAGTCTCCTCTACGGCGGGCGGGTGCCCAAGGACGACCTCCACACGGAGGCCTACGGGGCGCTGGACGAAGCCATCAGTGCGCTGGGACTGGCTCGCGCGCTGTGCGCGGACGAGGCTCGTGCCGGCCGGCTCCTCGAGCTGCAGCGGCAGATGTTCACCGTGGGCGCGGAGCTGGCCACGTCGGCGGAGCACCACCACAAGCTGGAGATGCACTTCGCGACGGTGACCGTCGAGATGGTGGACCAGCTGGACCGCGACGTCTCCGAGATCGAGGGCCGGCTCACCCTCCCCAAGGGCTTCGTGATCCCCGGTGGCAACGCCGTCGCCGCGGCCATCGACCTGGGACGCACCTTCGTCCGTCGCGCCGAACGCCGCACGGTGGCGCTGCACCGGGCCGGGGGCGTCGGCAATGACGAGGTTCTTCGCTACCTCAACCGCTGCTCCGACCTGCTCTTCCTTCTCGCCCGCGAGGCCGAAGGCGACGCCGTCGTCGCCAAATAGGGTCAGACGGTCGGCTCGGCCGGGGCGGGTTCGATCGAGACACCGGCCAGCTGTCCACCGTCCACCGGGATCGCGGCGAGACCGTCCGGGACCTCGACCGCCGGCCAGTGGTCGGTGCCAAGGTCGGAGTGGACCCAGTAGCCGGTCTCGTCACGGAGCACCCGCAACGGGATGGACGGATGCGGTTCGGACGCCAGCGGCTCGGCGCCGTCGAGCAGCCAGCGTCCCGAGCCGTCGAGGTGCAGAGCGGCCGTGGAGGCCCAGCCGGTGGTGTCGCACTCCATTTCGGCGATGGTCCTGCCCAGCAGCCGTCGCGGCATGCGCGGCGACGGTGCGCCGTGATCCTCCTGGCGGTCGCCGGCCCACAGGGCGGCGATGGCCAGCCCCACAGCGTCCGCGTCGGCGGTGATGGGCCATCGCACCGATGGTTGCGGAGGCATGAAGACATGGAAGCCGTCGCCGCGGCGGTCGACCCGCACTGTGTTCTCCGCGTCGGGGTAGGCGCTGCCGGTGCCGTCGGGGGACAGGCGAGCGCTGCGATCGGGGGCGACCAGCACGTCCTCCGGGTGCACCCAGAGAGCCGCGCCGATCGGCAGGGTGTCGATCGTCTCTGCCGGAGCGCCGCTGTCGCCGCGGGGAGGCCCGGGGCGCGGTGGCATCGCCCCGGCCGCTGTCCGCCCGACGCTGCGCAGGGCAGCGTAGCTCTCGGTGACCTGCTGGAACCGTCGTCGCGCCAGGGCGTCGCCGGGGTTGCGGTCGGGGTGGAACTCCTTGACCAAACGGCGGTACGCGTCGCGCACCTCGGTCGCGGTGGCGCCGGGCCGAAGGCCGAGCACCGAGTAGTCGCCGGGCAGAGGATCGCGGCTCACCATGGATAGCCTAGCGAGGCGTGCCGCCTGTGCTGTGCAACGAGCCGGTCGTTCAGGCGGACGCCGGCTCGGCGGTCTGCAGCAGACGGTGACACTGCAGCGCCAGCCAGAGCCGGTGCCGGGCCGCAGGCAGGTCGAGGTCGATGCCGAGGTCGGCGAGGCGCCGGATGCGGTACACGATGGTGTGCCGGTGCAGGCCGAGGAGGGCGGCTGCCTGGTTGACGCTCGGGGTCACCAGCAGCGCTTCGAGAGTGTCCAGCAGCGAGCCGCCGCGCGGAGCGGGCAGCTCGAGGATGCTGCCGAGCACCGACGTGACAT
>JALYTM010000174.1 GCA_030854305.1 Candidatus Dormiibacterota bacterium | reverse complement strand
CGTCGCCACCACCCTGTACGAGGGATACATCCTCTACCCCTACCGTCCCAGCTCGGTGAAGAACCAGGTGCGCTGGACGTTCGGTGGACTGTACCCACGCGAGTACAGCGAGTCGGTCGGGGGCGCCGAGCCCTGGGTGGCCACCACCGAATGCCTCGTGCGCGGTGGGGACGATGCCATCGTGGAAGTGACCGTGCGATTCCTCCAGGTGGTGGCCCGCGGAGTACGTCGCCTCGAGCCACCGCTGCCGGACCTGCCCGCGGACGGCGTCGACGGTCTGGTGAGCGTCGACGCCTTCGAGCTCGACGGACGCATTCACCGCACCTGGGAGGAGGCCGCGGAGCGCTCGCTCGACGCCGGAGCCTCCACCATCGGCTCTCTGCTGCACGCGCCGCGCCGCCTTGCCCTCACCGTCGAGGCCGGCAGCGAGGTGGAGTGGCTGCGCACGGCGGACGGTCGTGTCGGCGGCGCGCTCGTCCGCGACCACCAGCCGCTCTCGGTGTCCGCCGACGTCTCCGCGGAGCGGCTGACCGCCGACATCGCGAGGGTGCGGGTGTCGATCACCAACGACACCCCGGTGACTGCCGCCGACGTGGCCGGCCGCGACGCGGCGCTCCGGCACGCGCTGGTTTCCACCCACGTGGTGCTGGCCGTGGAGAATGGTGCCTGGCTGTCGCTGGCCGACCCGCCCGCCGACGCGGTCGACCTGGCCGCCGCCTGCGTCAACACGGGGCTGTGGCCGATCCTGGTGGGCGAGCCCGGCTCCGCGGACACCATCCTCGCGTCACCGATCATCCTCGAGGACCATCCCGAGGTGGCCGCGGAGTCGGCCGGCGAACTGTTCGACTCAACCGAGATCGACGAGATCCTGTCGCTGCGAATCCTCACCCTCACGGACGCCGAAAAGGCCGAGATGCGCGCCGCCGACGAGCGGGCGCGGGCCATCCTCGACCGCACCGAGTCGCTGACCCAGGGCGACTTCATGCGCATGCACGGCACACTGCGCTCCAACCCGCCGCGGATCGGGAAACAGGCATGACCGACCAGCACAACCCGTGGGCCGCGATCGGCGACGATCCCTTCGCGGAACGGCCTCAGCGCCGGTCGGTGCGGTGGCCGCACGGGACGCTGCACGTGGGAGACAGGGTGCGGCTCGAGCCCCGCGGCAGCGCCGACGCGCTGGACATGCTGCTCCGCGGACGCACCGCCACCATCGAGTCGATCGAGCAGGACTACGAGGACGTGGTGTACTTGGCGGTCATCATCGACGACGATCCCGGGGCCGACCTCGGCATGCTGCGCCAGCCCGGTCACCGCTTCTTCTTCACGCTCGGCGACGTCGTCGCCGTCGAGGACGGCGCCGGCGCGCCGACGGTGGCGGGGGAGGAGACGTGAGCTCGCGCGTGCTCGTCGCCGGCATCGGCAACATATTCCTCGGTGACGACGGCTTCGGGGTTGAGGTTGCCCAGCAGCTTCTCCGCCGCGGGTCCCTGGCCGGCGGGGACGTCGCCGTCGCTGACTACGGCATCCGCGGCTACGACCTCGCGTACGAGATCCTCGAAGAGCACGAGGTGGTCGTGCTCATCGACGCCACCCAGCGCGGCGACGCCCCGGGCACGCTCTACGTCATCGAGGCCGATCCCGACGCCGGCATCCCCGACGTCGCCGACGACCCCGACCACGGCCAGGGGGCCTTCCAGGGACACCTGATGACCCCGGCCGCCGTGTTCCACCTGGTGCGCACCATGGGCGGGTCGATGGGCCGTGTCATCGTCGTCGGCTGCGAGCCGGAAACGTTCGGCCCCGAGAACATCGGGCAGATGGAGCTCAGCGGCGTGGTCGCGGCAGCAGTTCCCGAGGCGGTGGCCACCGTCGAACGGGTCGTGCGCCGGCTCCTCCAGGACGGTGGAATCCCTGCGGCGCCGGCCGCATCGGATCAGCGGGAGCTGGAGGTGCAGCCGACATGACGTGTTGCGCGTTGGTACCCCTGTGTCCGCAACGCGCGAGGCTTGCTCGCGATGCATGAGATGGGACTCGCGCAGGCCATTCTCGACACCGCGCTGGAGATCGCCGGGGAGCGACCGGTGCTTCGCGTCGCCGTCTCCGCCGGCGAGCAGCTGGCGGTCAGCGACGACTCGCTGACGTTCAGCTTCGGTCTGCTCACCGACGGCACCGGGGCGGCGGAGGCGGTCCTCGAGCTGCACAGCGTCCCCGGCGAACGCCTGCTCATCGACGAAGTGGAGGTGGGGGGCCCCAGCCCGGAGGTGCTGCGACGCACCGACACCGAGGTCACCGAGGCCCCTCATGAGCACTCGTCGTCGCCCTCCTCCCCACCGGGTGAGCACCCGGTGCATCCCGCATGGTTGTGACCCGATCGGCAACAGAACATTGGAGGTGACGTGATGCCATTCGTCGGAAAGAAGCGCCGCGGTCCCAAGGCTTTCCTGCTCCTGGTGCTGGCGGCGGCCGCGGGTGCGGCCGCCCTCAGCGGCAAGGACGTCAAGCGCTACCTCAAGATTCGGAGCATGTAGCTCCGACGGGACCGGCCTGGTGACACTCGCAACCAGCACATTCCCGGAGGTGGTGCGGACTGCCGGCGGTGAGCGACGCGTCTACACCGTGCGCGGCGTGGTGCAGGGGGTCGGCTTTCGGCCGTTCGTGTGGACGATCGCCCACCGGCACGGCCTCGGCGGCCGCGTCCGCAACACCTCGGGGGCGGTGGTGATCGACGTGGAGGGCGCCGCGACGCGGCTCGACGCCTTTGCGCGCGACCTCGTCGACCTCGCCCCGCCACTGGCGCGCATCGACGCGGTGACGGTGACCACCCTCGCTCCGTGCGGTGAGCACGACTTCGTCATCGTCGAGAGCCGCGGGGTCGAGGGCGAGTACCAGCCGATCGCGCCCGACGCCGCCACCTGCGACGACTGCACACGCGAGCTGTTCGACCCGGCCGATCGCCGCCACCTCTACCCGTTCATCAACTGCACCAACTGCGGCCCGCGCTTCACGATCATCGAGGACGTCCCCTACGACCGCGCGCTCACCACCATGCGCCACTTCACCATGTGCGCGCAGTGTGCGACGGAGTACGCGGACCCCTCGAACCGTCGCTTCCACGCCCAGCCGAACGCGTGCGCCGACTGCGGCCCGCGGGTGTGGATGGCGGACGGTGACGGCGTGGAGCAGGCCGGTGACGGTGTCGCCGCCGCCGCCTCGGCCCTGCGATCGGGAGCGGTGGTGGCGGTCAAGGGGCTGGGCGGCTTCCAGCTCGCGGTGCTCGCCGCCGACAGCCATGCGGTCCAGGCCCTGCGCACCCGCAAACACCGGCCCGACAAGCCTTTCGTGGTGATGGCGCGTGACCTCGACCAGGTGCGAACCTTCGCGCGCGCCGACGACGTCGAGGCGCGCGCCCTGGCGGGCAGCGCTCGGCCCGTCGTCCTGCTCCGCCGCCTGACCGCTGGCTCCACGGCCGCGGTTGCGGACGGCGTGGCACCGGGGCTCGACGAGGTGGGCGTGATGTTGCCGTGCACGCCGCTCCACCATCTCCTGCTCCACCTGGTCGGCGCCCCGCTGGTGATGACCAGCGGCAACGTCAGCGACGAGCCGATCGCCGCCGGCAACGACGAGGCGGTGCGGCGGCTGCGCGGCATCGCCGACGCGTTCCTGGCGCACGATCGCGACATCTACGCCCGCTACGACGACTCCGTCGTTCGCGTTGTCGACGGGGAGATGCAGATGGTGCGGCGCGCACGCGGCTTCTGCCCGCTGCCGGTGGCGGTCGACACCGACACCGAGGCGCCGCAGGTATTGGCTCTCGGTGCCCATCTCAAGAACACGTTCTGCATCCTCCGTGACCGCCGGGCGTTCGTGGGGCCGCACATCGGCGACCTCGACCATCCCCTGAGCCTGCGGCACCAGGACGAGGCGCTGTCCACGTACCTCCACCTCTTCCGGAGCACGCCCACCACGGTCGCCGCCGATCTCCACCCCGACTACGCCTCCACCCGGGTCGCCGAGCGCTGGTGGCAGGACGGCGCCACCGCGGTTCGCGTGCAGCACCACCACGCCCACATCGCCAGCGTGATGGCCGAGCACGGAATACGCGGAGCGGTGATCGGGGTGGCGTTCGACGGCACCGGCTACGGCGAGGACGGCAGCATCTGGGGCGGCGAGATCCTGGTCTGCGACGAGACCGACTACCGGCGAGCCGGCCACCTCGCGCCCGTGGTGCAACCCGGCGGCGACCGCTGCGCGCGTGAGGGATGGCGGATGGCGATCGCCTACCTGCACGCACTGGGACTGGACCACGGCCACGTGCCGGACTGGTGGGGTGCCGGCGCCGAGGTGCCCGACGCGCGACGCTGGCGGTTGGTGGGTCGCGTGGCCGCCGCCGGGGACATGGCGGCGGCGCCGGTGACCACCAGCGCGGGACGGCTCTTCGACGCCGTCGCCAGCCTGCTCGGCGTGGCTCATCGGTCCAGCTTCGAGGCGTCGGCCGCGATGCGGCTCGAGACGCTCGCGCGCAC
>JALYTM010000173.1 GCA_030854305.1 Candidatus Dormiibacterota bacterium | reverse complement strand
CGCCGCGCACCACTGAATCGGAGCTCCGGGATTGCCACAGTTGGCCCCCCCGTTGACATACCACACGGTGCCGAGCAGAGCATCGGCTGCCAGGTATCCAGGGTTGAACGTTCTAGACGCGGTCGGGTACGACTCGATCACTTTGCTCTGGCCATCAGGCGTAACCGCAGTGACCGAGCAATTCGCGGGATAGCTATCCACGAACACGTAGCCGACCCCCACGCTTTCGCCAAGCGTCGCAAAGAACGGGACGTCCGCCGCCTGCAAGGGAAAAAGCCTGACGGCAGTGGGAAATACGGCGCATTCAGGTTGCACCACTGAGTTGCCCGCCGCCAGCGCCTGCATCTCAACACCGGGGACGAGGCCGACGATTCCGAGATGGCCAAGGAGGCCAGGCTGGACGTTGGCTTCGGCCCATTGGAACCACCGCGAACCTCGACTATCGGCCAACGCCCAGGCGTTCGCCTGCGCGTCGGACACGGCACCGTTGGTCTCGTTGACCACGGCCGGCGGCACCGGCGTTCCATCGGCGAGGTTCGCAGGAGGCACCTTGGTGACGCCGTACGGCGACCACAGGGCCGCGCAGGCGGGGGAGACGTCGGCGATCGGCGTGGTCGTGGTCACATTCGCGCATGGGCCTGCGGCGGAGGAGGGGATGGGCTTCCCCGTCGTGGACGGTGTCGATCCGCTCGCCCGACTGACCCCCGGAGTCGACCCACACGCGGCGAGGGCGAGCGGAAGAAGGCACACCGACGCAAGTGTTCGCCGACCGGAGTTCGCGATCACAGCCCTTCCCTTCCGCCCGCTTCCGTGGGGGCGCCACAGTACACGACGGCAGCGTTCGGTTGATTCGTTTGCCGCTCTCACCACTCTGGCCGACGCCGTGGCCCCCCGCAAGCACGGCGTGTCACAACCTCGGCCGCCGCGTGGGTTCGACGTTTCCGGCTCGTCACCGCTGTCGATCTCCAGGGGCGATCACCGCGGTCACGACCCTGTCACGGCCACGCGCGGGCCGCGATATCCCCCACCGGGCCTCGCGGATACCATCGCCCGCATGCCCGGGCGCAACGTGGACGTGAAAACGCTGATCGTGGTCAACCCGACCAGTGCAGGGGGGCGCACCGCGACACGGTGGCCGCGCCTCCAGCAAGCGCTCGACGCCATGCGGGTCGTCTACGACGTCCACTTCACGGTCGCGCCGGGCGATGCCACCGACGTGACCCGTCGTGCCCTGGCGGCGGGCTACCAGCGGGTCATCGCCGCCGGCGGCGACGGCACCCTCAACGAGGTCGTCAACGGGTTCTTCGATGCCGACGGCACCGCGGTCAGGCCCGCCGCGGTGGTCGGGATGCTGCCGAGCGGCACCGGCTGCGACTTCCGCCGCACCGCCGGCATTCCCACCGACCCGGCACAGCTCGCCGCGCTCGTGGCCGCCAACCCCACCCGGACCGTCGACCTGGGTCGCATCGTGTACGACGACCCGGCGACGCCCGCGCGCATGTTCATCAACATCGCGGCCTGCGGAGTCGGTGGCGAGGTAGCGGCTCGCGTCAACCGCAACACCAGCAAGGGCGGCGGCATGCGAGGCACTGCCGTCTTCCTCGGCATCTCGCTGTCGACCCTGCTCAGCTTCGGGGGCAGGCGGGTCCGTCTGACCGTCGACGGTGTCGCCCGTGAACACATGGTGCAGAACGTGGTGATCGCCAACGGACGGTGCTTTGGTGGAGGCATGCGTGTGGCCCCCGCGGCACGGCTCGACGACGGCCGCTTCGATGTGATCGTCCTGCCGCTGCTGGGCAGAGCACACAGCATTGCTCTGCTGCCGTCCCTCTACCGCGGCGCCCACGTGCGCAGGGCGGACGTGATGGTGAGCCGCGCGGCCAGCGTGCGCGTGGAGCCACTGGACGATCAGTCGCTGCTGTTCGACGTCGAGGGTGAGCAGGTCGGTACCGCCCCGGCAACACTCACCTGCCTGCACAACGCTGTCACCATTTGTGCCAGCTGAGCCCCTGCAACATCGCCCACGCAGCTGAGAGGTTTTGCCAAGCGCTGCGGGTCACTTTGACTTCGACTGCAGTGAGGGGCATACTCACTGAAGGACTGGGAATCGAGGCGCATCTCCGTCGGCCGCTGTTGGGCCGGATGCGCCAATCGGGGAGGAAATATCTATGTCGATATATGGTCGTTCGCGTGCGCTCGGGGCCGTTGTCGGTGCCGGCGCGTTTCTTTTGCTCGGGGCTCTGGCAGGCCCCCTCGGCTCCGCTCACGTCGCCACGGATGGCCTGGCGTCGACCTCGTCGTCCACGATCCTCGTTGACGACAACCACGTGCAGTGCCCTACGGCGCTGTATACGACCATTCAGGCCGCGGTGGCGGCCGCTCCCGCCGGCTCTACCATCAAGGTGTGCCCCGGGACCTACCAGGGACCGGTGGTTATCACCGAGGCGCTGACCATCGTCGGCCCCAAGGGCGTGGCGCAGCAGCGCAACCCGGGCGACAGCAAGCACCAGGCCATCGTCATCGGCGGTGCCAGCGGTGACGGCTTCACCCTCGGGTCGGGTTCGTCCGGAACCACCATCAACGGGTTCGTAGTGACGGGCGGAGCTCAGCCGCTCTTCGACGCCGGCATCAACGTCACCGACTCGGCGGGCACGGGCTATACCATCCTCAACAACCTGATCATCAACAACAACGTCGGCATGTACTTCCACAGCACCGGCGGACAAGTGTCGCGGATCGAGGGCAACGCCTTTGAGAACAACACCGCCGGCGGCTTCCCGACGCCGAACTCGGGCAGCGGCATCTTTACGCAGCTGAGCACGATCAACGACACCACCATCACGGGCAACTTCTTCAGCGGCCAGACCGACTCCGACCTCAACCTCGGTGCCTCGGCCGGCGGCCTGGTGATCACCAAGAACCAGACCAAGAACGACACCACGTTCCTGGTGCTCGGCAATGCCACCGGCGCGGTGGTCAGCGGCAACACCGTGCAGGCCCCGGTGCAGGGCAGCGCCATGTACATCTTCGGCGGCAACAGCTCCGTCCAGATCACCAACAACCACCTGGTGGCGTCAGCGGCTGAGGCCGCCACGGGCTCGTCGGGCATCCGGCTCACCCAGAACTTCGGAGCAACCACCGGCAACACCGGGATGACCATCTCCGGCAACACCATCACCGGGTACGACTACGGCATCCGCGGAGCTGACATCGTTTCCAGCACCCTCAAGGGCAACAAGGTGGGGCACGCGGGCGTGGACGGCATCGGGTTCGACAACACGACGTCGGGCAACACGCTGACCAACAACAATGCCAGCAAGAGCGGCACCTTCGACTGCCACGACACCAGCACCGGACCCGGGACGGCCGGCACGGCCAACACCTGGATCAACGACGACGGCAAGAAGGCGAGCCCTCCCGCCATCTGCGACTGACGGGGGAAACGGCGCACAGAGCCGGCCTCATGGCGGGGCCGGCTCTGCCTCCCGCCATCGGCGTCTCCATCGCCTGCTGGGCCCGGCAATTCCGATTGCTGGTAGACTCGTGGAGACCTTCGGGGAGCCCCGCTCGGGTTTGAGCGCATCGGGAATGCGCCACGCGGCTCTGCTCCTCGACCGGCGACGGCCCACGGGCCCCATGGAGATTCACGTGACCGCAGTACGACCGAAGTCGGAGATCATCGCCGAGCACCGACGCCACGACACCGACACCGGCTCCGCGGAGGTGCAGATCGCGGTCCTGAGCGACCGCATCAGTGCACTCACCGAGCACCTGCGTGACCACCCCAAGGACCACGCGTCGCGTCGCGGACTGCTCACGCTCGTCGGCAAACGCCGCCGGCTCCTCGACTACCTCACCCGCACCGACGTCGAGCGCTACCGGTCGATCATCGCCACGCTCGGTCTGCGCCGGTAATCCATGCGCTCACGTCCCGCCGTTCATCCCAGGGAGGGCTATAGCCAGTCCGCCTGATCGGTGGACGACAACTTCACACAGAGATCACTTTCGACCCGGGGCATCGACTCCCGCACAGGTTCTGCAGCGGTGAGAGGTTGGTGCCTGGACCTCGGCATCACGCGGTACGCAGCCACGGCGCGACCGTCAGCCGACCTCCAGACGCCAACACCTCACCCCACCACCGCAGGGCCGGTCGTGGCGTCCTCGGCGCCCGGGTCGTCCAACCTTTCCAGGAGACCCAATGGCCTACCGCAAATTCGAAACCCAGTACGCCGGTCAGACACTGACAGTCGAGACCGGGCACATCGCCGAGCAGGCGAACGGTGCCCTCTTCATCCGCTGCCGCGACACGATGGTGCTGGTCACCGCCACCGCCAACCGCACGCCCCGCGAAGGCATCGACTTCTTCCCGCTGACCTGCGACTACGAGGAGAGGCTCTACGCCGTCGGCCGCGTGCCGGGCAGCTTCCCCCGCCGCGAGGGACGGCCAAGTGAGGCGGGTGTGCTTGCCAGCCGCATGATGGACCGTCCCCTGCGGCCGCTCTTTCCCAAGGACTTCCGCAACGACGTCCAGATCATCGCGACCGTGGTCAGCGC
>JALYTM010000172.1 GCA_030854305.1 Candidatus Dormiibacterota bacterium | reverse complement strand
CCGGGTCAGCGGTCCAGCCGCTCGATGACCGCAGCCAGCCAGGACTCGGCGTCGAGCCCGACTCCCGCCGGGTCGAGCCCGCAGTCGAGGCCCTCGAGGACGGCGCGCAGGGTGGGCTCGTCGAAGCCTGCCCCGGCGAGGCGGCGTATCTCCGCCGCCGTCCCGGCAACCGACGGCCGCGTCGACTCGGCGACGAAGTCGTCGACCGCGTCGGGCCACTGCGGGTTGTCGACCATCCAGTCCTGGTGGAAGTAGGCGGCGAGGAACTGGTGCGTCATCGGCAGGCTGGCGCGCGGGTCGGCGACGATGGCGTCGCGGACGGCGCTGTTCGACGTGCTCATGCCCGTGGACGATAGGGGCGGATTCATCACGGCGTGTGCTCCTCCAATGGGATGCGAGTGGGATGGATAGTGGCGGGCGCGTCGGTGCGGACCGGGTACGCGGTGCGGACCGCGAATCCGGACGGGTACGACGGGTTGCGACGCAGCACCACCAGCACCGCGGTGGCGGGCACGGGGGTGACGTCGCCGGCGAGCCAGTCCCGTCGCCGGAGCACGTCACCGATCACCGCCCCGGTGTCGTGGGTGATCACCCGGCGACCGTCGTCCCCATGCCGCCACGCGACCACCTCATCACGGTTGGCGTCCACGCATCCCTGCACGGCGTCCTGGGCGACGGCGACGCTCAGGAACGAGCCGGTCGCCGCCACCCAGGGGTTCTCAGCGAGGCGGACCGCGTCCGCTCCCGGTGTGGTGTCGCAATGGCGACAGATGGTGTGGCCGTCGCCGTTCAGCTCGTAGACGTGGAGGTCCTCGATGGTCAGCGGCGGCTCGGCGAGGCGGGGGCCGGGCGGCGCCGGCAGCTGCGGCGGTGCCGGGCGCCGCAGCCCTGCCCGGGGACTGCGACCGTCATCAAGATCCATTGCTCGTCACCCTCGACCACGCGTTGTTGATGCGGGTCACTCTGCCGATGGCGCGGGGACACCCAGCGGACGTTTCCCCCTATAACGCCTGCCGGGGCGGGCGGCGGGGATAATCCCCAGGCAGTGCAAGCAGTCATCAAGCCCACCCCCGCCCCCGGGTTCGTCATCGGCGACGTGCCCGAGCCGCAGCCGGGTGAGGGCGACGTGCTGCTCCGGGTGGCCGCTGCGTCGGTGTGCGGGTCGGACGTCCACCTCTACGACTGGAACCCGTGGGCGGCTGCCCGCGTCCACCCGCCACGAGTGGTCGGGCACGAGATCTGCGGCGAGGTGGTGGGGCGCGGCCCGGGCGCCGACATCCCCGACGGACGTCGTGTCGCGGTCGAGTCACACCTCATCTGCGGCCGGTGCGACTCGTGTCGTCGAGGCGACTTCCACGTGTGCACCAACACGCGCATCCTGGGTTTTGACGTCGACGGGGGGTTCACCGAGCTGGTGGCGGTGCCGCAACGCAACCTCATCTCCGTCGAAGGCGACATCAGCTCCGAAGTCGCCGCGGCCCTCGAGCCGCTCGGCAACGCCGTGCACGCATGCTCCTACCGGAGCCTCCGGGACCAGGTGGTTGCCGTGTTCGGCTGCGGACCCATCGGCTGCGCCGCGATCGCCGTCGCGCGCGCCGAAGGGGCCGCCAACGTGATCGCGGTCGATCTCAATCCCTACCGGCTGGAGCTTGCCGAGCGCATGGGTGCAACCCACCTGCTGCTCGCCGGCGACGATGTCGAGCAGCAGGTGCGCCGCGCCGCCGGTGGCCGCGACGTGGACTGCGCCCTGGAAATGAGTGGAGCGCCGTCGGCGGTGGTCGCGGCCACCCGGCTGGTGCGTCCGGGTGGATGGATCAGCCTCCTCGGCATCGGCGACGCGCCGACCACCCTGGACCTGTCGAACGACGTGGTGATGAAGGGGCTCAGCATCCACGGCGTGGTCGGACGACGGGTCCCGGAGACGTGGCAGAGCACCATGGAATACGTCCGCAGCGGAGCCATCGACGTGGGCGCGCTGATCACCCATCACTTCGCCATGAGCGAGATCCAGGGGGCCGTCGAGCTGATCAAGTCCGGGCTCTGCGGCAAGGTCTCGCTGGCCCCCGGCTGAGTCTCCCCGCCGCCGGACGGCTATGGTTGAGCCATGGCAATCGAGTCGGCGGCGATGTCCGCCGCCGTTCGCGCTCTCGACACATCCCTGCAGGTTGACCTCGACGCGCTCCGCAGCGAGGGCTTGTTCCGGCCACTGCGCGTGCTCGAGTCGCCGCAGATGGCCGAGGTGGTCATCGGTGGCCGACGGCTCATCAACCTGTCGTCGAACAACTACCTCGGCCTCAACACCCACCCACGCCTGATCGAAGCCGCGGTACGAGCCGCCAACGAGTGGGGCGCCGGCACCGGCGCGGTGCGCACCATCGCCGGTACACAGACACTGCACGAGGAGCTGGAGAGACGGCTCGCCGCGTTCAAGAACACCGAAGCGGCGCTGTCGTTTCAGAGCGGGTACACGGTGAACATCGGCGTCATCGGGTCGATGCTCGAGAAGGGCGACTGCGTGGTCAGTGACAAGCTCAACCACGCCAGCATCATCGACGGCATCCGCCTCACCAGGGCCGACCGCATCCTCTACGAGCACACCGATGTGGAGGACGCCGAGCGCGCGCTGAAAGAGGCGCGGGACAAGGGATATCGGCGTGTCGTGCTGGTGACCGACGGCGTGTTCAGCATGGACGGTGACATCGCTCCGCTGCCGGGTCTGGTCGAATGCGCGGAGCGCTACGAGGCCGCGGTCATGGTCGACGACGCGCATGGCACCGGCGTCCTCGGAACCAACGGACGCGGCACCACCGACCACTTCAGTCTCCACGGACGGGTGGCGCTCAACATCGGCACGCTCAGCAAGGCGGTGGGCGTGGTCGGGGGCTACGTCGCCGCGTCGCAGACGGTGCGCGACCACCTGATCCACAAGGCGCGCCCGTTTCTCTTCTCCTCCTCACATCCACCGGCGGTGGTGATGGCCTGCGTGGCCGCCATCGACGTGCTCGAACAGGAGCCGGAGCTGATCGAGCGCCTATGGGCAAATTCCGCACACTTCAAACGCGGGCTGACCGACCTGGGCTTCGACACCGGCCGGAGCCAGACCCCGATCACGCCGGTCATGTGCGGCGAGGCGCCGGCCGCCATGGCGCTGAGCGACCACCTGATGAAGCTCGGGGTGTTCGCCCAGGGCATCGGTTTCCCCACCGTCGCGCGCGGCCAGGCACGCGTGCGCACCATCGTCACCGCCACCCACACCACCGACCAGCTCGACGCGGCCCTGGAGGTCTTCGGAGAGGCGGGACGCGCAGCCGGCCTCCTCTGACCACTGCAAGGCCGTAACCCATTGCAGCGACAGGCATTCTGGTTGATGTGTTCGCCGATGGAACGCTGAGGTGGCGCACCGCAGTGACGAGGAGCTGGAGGCTGAGCGGCGCATGATCGAGGCCGCGCAGCGCGACCGGGCGGCGTTCGCATTCCTGTACGAGCGCTACGTGGAGCAGATCTTCGCGTACGCCCACACCCTCACCAGGAACTGGGAGCAGGCCGAGGACGTGACCGCCGCTACCTTTGCCAAAGCGATCGAGGACCTGCCGCGTTTCGAATGGCGGGGCGTGCCCTACTCGGCGTGGCTGTACCGCGTCGCCGCCAACCTCGTCAACCGGGGCGCGCGCCGTCGGGCGTGGAGCGACATCGACGAGCACCAGCCGGTCGACCCGGTGTCGCCGGAGCAGGTCGTCGAGGAGCGTGCCCGCGCCGATGAGGTTCGGGCGGCGGTCGCGACCCTCCCGGAGGACCAACGGCAGGCCGTCCTGCTGCGGTTCGGGGGTGACCTGCGCAACCGTGAGATCGCGGAGATCATGGGGCGCAGCGAGGGCGCGGTGAAGCTGCTCACATTCCGGGCGATGACCAGCCTGCGCGGCCGCCTCGGGGCTCCGCTGCCCGCCGACCGCGGTCGCTCCGGAGGACGGTCATGAACGCGGCCGACCTGCTGGACCGAGCGCTCGACGGCCACGACGACCCTGCCGTCACCTCCCTGGTCGCGGTTGCGCGGGAGGTGGCCGACGCCCTCCGCTCGCCGCACCTCGACGCCGCGGAGCGGGACCGCATCTACGCCCGCTCCCTCGCACTGCTCGAGGAGGCGGTGCTCCAGAACCGCCGCACCTGGCTGCGGGTGCTGCGCCTGGAACGACGAGCCCCTGTCATCCTGGGCGGGGCCGCCGCAGTGACCATCGGTGCCGCAGCGATCGCGTGGGCGCTGGTGCACGGACGTCGGTCGCACCCCGCCCTTGCCGCGGGCCTCACCGCCGGGGCTGCGGTACCGTTGTCGTCGCGATGAGAGATCAGCCGAGCGACACACCCGACGACCTGACGCCGCGCGAGGACGCCAGGCTGCGATACCGCGACCGTAAGCGGGTCACCCGGATGGTCGTCGACAACGCCGGCGTCAAGCGAACCGCCCTGGCGCTCGCCCGCCGCCGCGTGCCTCGCCATGACCCCCCCGCCCCGGCGGACGACGGCTCGTAGGGACGGTCAGTCGCCGCGGTGGCCGTCGCGCCGCACC
>JALYTM010000171.1:2853-4570 GCA_030854305.1 Candidatus Dormiibacterota bacterium | reverse complement strand
CCTGTGGACAGATCCCGGGAAAGGCAACTCACGTGCCAGGCGGTTCAAGGGTCACACAGGCGGAAGCGGGACGCCTCATATACTCACAGGCGGTTCACTCAATCTTGTACGCCGTCGTCTGCGTCCTGCCTTTCGATTGGTTCTGCCGCCGCGGCGACCCTCTGACACGGATATACCACGACCGCGGCGTCTCTCATTCGCTTCGCATCTCGTGGACGCGTCGCTTGGAGGATGACCGCATGCCCGGGGTTGTGCTCAAGCGAGGCTTCGGGCTCTATCAAGAGCGGCTCGCCCGGTACCACCGGATCCTTCTCGACGGCCAGGCCCAACTCTGTCCCGGGGACCACAACCGCAAGTCGCGCAAGATCCGAAGTCGGCCGCACATAACGACCTCGCGACCTCCACCGATCGCATCGCTTCGCGATCCATGGAAATCTCGCGGCTCTTGACACCCGGACGGGGAATCCGGACAGGTAGCCGGACCCCCGCCGTCAGAGGCGATCGCCGGGAGACAGCCGGTGGTGCGCCTCACGCGCCCGAGCCGCGGCCAGAGACGACCCGTACCGCCGCATCGCGGTCGGGGAGCGCCACCCACCCAGGCTCATGAGGTCTTCCTCGGAGCCGCCCGCGGCCTTCCAGCGGTCGGCGAAGGTGTGCCGGAGGATATGAGGGTGGACCTTGGCGGCGTCGAGGCCGGCGCGCTCAGCGCGGGCCTTAAGCGCCTGGGCGACCCCGGACTCGGTCAGAGGCCCGTGCCAGCCCAGCCAGAACTGCGGGACCTCGGCGAGGCGGTGACCCTCCCGGAGGCGCAGGTAGCGGGTGAGGTCCTTGGCCGTCTTCATGCCGAAGGCGAGGTCGCGCTCGCGCCGGCCCTTGCCCATGACCCGCGCCGTGCCCTCGCCGATATTTACCCGATCCATCGACATGCTCACCAGCTCGCCGACCCGAGCGCCGGTGTCGAAGAGCAGGCGGATGATGGCGGCGTCGCGGCGGTCCTCGAAGCTGCGCCCCTCGGAGGCGTGGAGAAGGGCGAGGACCTCCTCGTCACTGAGGACGTCGGGGGGACGTTCCTCCTGGCGCGGTGGCCGGACCCGCTCCAGCGGCGAGTGGTCGATCTCGCCCTCGTCGACGAGCCAGTTGAAGAACGCCCGCAGTCCCCAGTACCGCGTCGACGCGGTGGCCGCGCTGCGCGTCTCGACGACGTGGGTGATGAATTCCTGCACCCCCTGGCGTGTGATCTCCAGCGGCTCTGTGGGCAGCCCGGCGGACGTCAGGTAGGCGAGGAGCTGATGAGCGGCCACCCGGTAGGCGTTGAGGGTGCGCGGCGACATGTTCTCGGCGCGGCGGTGGACGACGAAGTCCTGCCAGGCGCGCTCGAAGGAGAGGGTCGGGGGGCGGTGGGCGGCGGTGGCCACAGCGGGGTATTATCGGCTGATCGAGCGCTGTGGCACAAGGATGTCGACTCTTATCGGCTGACGTTGATCTCAAAACGGCTGGCTGGGGAGAGAGGATTCGAACCTCTGATTGGCTGATCCAGAATTACCTCTTTACGATTAACCTCCCACTTTGCGAACTCTTGAATTCGATAGCATCGACTGAGCGTCCGCCCGCGCGCCGATGGGCGACTGAGACCGAATCTCGAAGATGCTCAAAACCCTTTTCGTAGAACGAATAATATCAAGTTCTCGCTGCAAGGAAAGGGTGCGTCCGTTCGACG
>JALYTM010000171.1:0-2843 GCA_030854305.1 Candidatus Dormiibacterota bacterium | reverse complement strand
GGGCACCCCGGCCACGAGCCGTGCGAGTGGCTGGGGAGAGAGGATTCGAACCTCTGATTGGCTGATCCAGAATCAGCTGCCTTACCACTTGGCCACTCCCCAGCGCGGGCGGCCCACAGTCTACCGAAGGCGCATCCTGCAGCCCCCGGCACCCCCTCCTGACGGCTGGGCCGCGAGGGATGCGGGTCTATACTGAATTCGATGGATCTTCCTGAGTTGCTCCGCTCCCAAGCCAAGCGCTACCGGTGTGCGGTGTGCAACGCCAACATGGCCGACTGCGGCATCAAGGTGATCACCCAGCAGGGCAACCGGGCCCTGGTCCGGGTCACCTGCGCCGCCTGCAACGACGAGAACCTGCTCCAGATCATCTTCCAGACCGATGGTGAGCCAATCGAGGCCGAGCAGCAGAAGGTGGCCACAATCAGCGAGGGCATCCCTGCGGTGCCCGACCCGATCAGCTCGGATGAGCTGCTCGACCTGCGGGACCTCCTCTCGAGCCATCAGGGCGGCTTCCGCGAGCTGCTCGAGCGGCGCTGAACCGGCAGCTCCTCCCCAACCCTAGCCGCCCCGGAACCTGACCGTCGCGGCCGGCTCGCCCTGCTGGGCTGCCGTCGCCGCAGGCAAGGGCTGCGCGGACGTCACGGTTTTGGGCGTCGGCGTCGGCGTGGGCGTCGGTGGCAGCGTGAACGGCGGCGGCGTCCCGCCGCCCGGGATCCCGCTGGGGGACGGCGATGCGCTGGGCGTCGGCGAGGGGCAACCCGTCCGGATGCGGAAGTTGGCGTCGGTCGACGAGCAGTCCGGTAGCGAGCCGCTCGCCGGGACGAACGCAGCCGGCTTGGGCAGGCTGTTGACGAACGGCACAGCGATCGCCGCCCCCGTCCCGGTCCCGAACACGCCGTTCATCCCCTGCTCGGCTTGGTTGGTCCCGCTGGTGTGCCCGGTCCACGTCGCGATCACCCAGCTCGGCGTGTACGTCATGTAGTACGCGTCCACGAAGTTGTCGGTGGTGCCCGACTTGCCGGCGGTGTCCCACTTGAACCGCAGCCCCCACTGCTTGGCGTAGTTGCGCAGGATCGAGGTGATGGTCCACGCCTCGGGCGGCGTCATGACGGTGCCGTAGCTGGGCGGAGTGGTGTAGTCCTCGAGCACGGTACCGGTGCCGTCGGTGATCTTGAGGATCCCCCGCGCCACCACCTTGTGGCCGCCGTTGGCGAACGCCGCGTAGGCGGAGGTGTGGTCGATCATGCGCACCGCCGAGGTGCCGATGGCGGTGCTGACATTGTCGGCCTGGGGGGTCAGCTGCTGCGAGATTCCCAGCCCGTACGCGAAGTCGATGACGTTGTGCACCCCCGCGATGGTCATCGCCTGCTCGGTGGCGATGTTGCGCGACTGCACCAACGCGCGCGCCGCGGTGATCGGTCCCAGGTATGTATTGTCGAAGTCGGTCACGTTGCCCAGCTTGGCCGACTCCGCACGCGTGTCCTGGAGGATGGTGTCCGGCTTGAGCACTCCCTCGCGGAATCCCTCCGCGTACACGTAGGGCTTGAAGGACGACCCCGGGCGCCGCGCCGCCAGCACCACGTTGTACTGACCGGCGATGTCTTTGTTGTAGAAGTCGGCCGACCCCACCATTGCCTCGATGTTGCCGTTCTGGGGATCGATCATTAGCAGCGCGCCGTTGTTGGCGCCCTGCTTCACCAGTGACGCCACCCCCTTCTTCACCGCCTGCACGGCGAGGTTCTGGATGCCGAGGTCGAGCGTGGTGTTGACCACCAGTGACCCCTGCAGCAGCTCGGGGTTGCTCTGGCCGAAGATCGACTGCAGCTGGTCCTGGATGTACTGCGCGAAGTGCGGCGCCGCGTTGTTGCTGAACGCGGGGTTGCCGTGCTGGAGGTCGGCCTGCAACACCGCCTGGTTCTGCGCCTGCAGCGCCCGGTCGGCAGCGCTCGCCGCGGTGCCGCCCACCAGGGGGTCGACGGCGTCGGCCTGCGCCTGGGTGATCGCCTTGGTCACCACCATGCCGCCGAGCACGTAATGCATGCGCGCGTAGGCCGCGCCGGCGTTCTGGTAGGGATCGTTGTACGACGGCGCCTCGGGGAGCCCTGCGAGCATCGACCCCTCCATCAGGTTGAGCTCGGCGGCGTGCTTGTTGAAGTAGCGCAGCGACGCCGCCTCGACGCCGTACGCGTTCTCGCCGTAGTACGTGATGTTCAGGTACTGGTCGAGGATCTGCGCCTTGGTGTACTTGCTCTCCAGCTCGTTGGCGAGCAGCGCCTCCTTCACCTTGCGGAGCGGCGACTTCTCCGCATCAGCGCCGAAGAACGCCTGCTTGGCCAGCTGCTGGGTGATCGTGCTCGCGCCTTCCGCGGGACGGCGCAGGATCACGTCGTCGACCACCGCCTTGAGGATCCGCACCGGGTTGAACGCACCCTCGTTGTAGAAGTTGCGGTCCTCGGCGGCGACCGTCGCCTGCTGGAGTACCGGCGCGATCTGGTCGATGGTCACCGAGTGCTGGTTGCTGTGCTGGTGACCCACCTCGGCGATGAGGTTGCCGTGGACGTCGAGGATCTTGATCGTCCCGGTGGTGGCGCCGATGGTGTTGATGTCGGGCAGCGTCAGCGCCGCGTAGACGACCAGTCCCCCGAACGACACGATGCCGATCCCCATCAGCCCGAGGCCGACGAAGAGCACGCGACGCCACCGTCTGCCCAGCCGCCACCGCTTCCCCGACGCGCGGGCGCGGCCCGAGCGTGCACGTCCACTCCGCGACCCGGCACCAGGTGGTGCCGGCGGAGGAGGCGGTCCTGCCAACCCCTACGACCCCGCGGTTGGGTCGCCCGTGC
>JALYTM010000170.1 GCA_030854305.1 Candidatus Dormiibacterota bacterium | reverse complement strand
GAGCTGCACCGAGAGAGGGTCGGCACTCTGGCTGGAAGCGGGGGGAGCGGTCGGGGCAGGGGCTGCCTGGGCAGTGAGGGCGACCATGAACAGCGCCCCGGCGAGCAGGGTGACGAGGATCTTGCGCACGACTTCAGCGTATGTGCGCTCCGACGTCCGGCTGACAACGTTTGCGACCTGTCGGAGCCTCGTGAAACAGTGTCAGATCCTCCGTTGCATTCTCACCACCGCCGCGGTGCAGAAGCCGCGATGGCGCGACGGCGGGGAGGAGGGATCCGCCCGTTGTCAGAGCGCCCTAACGGCCGAACCCGAACCGTCGTTTGGAGACCTTCTGGCGATCTGCCACCGCACCGGTCACCACCTCTTCAGGAGCGAGGTACTCGACGATCACGTGGATCTGCTTGGCGAAGTCCGACTTCGGTTCGGTCAGGACCATGGGTTTGCCGCTGTCGATGGTGTCGTCGATGCGCGGCTCGTACGGCAGGTGAGCAAGCATCCCGAGCCGCAGTGACTTCTCGATGTCGCCGCGCGGGAATCCGATCTTGGCCTTGGTCTGGTTGAGGACAACGGCGATTCGGTCCCCCTCGATCCCGAGCGACTCGAGCAGCTTGAGCGTGATCTTTGCGTCCTTGACGGCGGTGATGTTGAACGAGGTCACCATCAGCACCTGGTCGGCCATCTCCATCACCTCCAGAACCAGCTCCTCGAGGTGCGACCCCGAGTCGACGATGATGTAGTCATACGTCCGGCCCAGCTCGCGCAGGACCGCGCGTAGGTTTGCCGCCGTCACCAGGTCGGCGAACTCCGGGCTTGTCGGCGCCAGCAGTGCCCGTACCTGCTCGGGCCCGGTGGCCAGCACTTCATCAAGGAACTCGCGGTCGATCTGCTCACCCTGCTGGGCGAGCGCCTCGATCGAGGTCGGGTGGGCCTCGAGGTGGAGGAGGACGCCGACGTCCCCGTATTGCAGGTTGAGGTCGACGATGACCACCGCGGAGCCCGCTTTGGACAGCGCCACGGCGAGGTTGGTGGCGATGACCGACTTGCCCACACCGCCCTTGCCGCTGAAGACCAGGACGGTCTCGGCGCGGGTGCGCCCGGGGCGCTTTCGGCGCCGCGGAGGCGGCGCCGGCACAAACTCCGCCTCGGTCTCCGGTTCAGGCTCGACCGCCGCCTCGGTCACGGCCGGGGCGTCGGCGGCCACCTCCGACTCCACCGCTCCAGCGGCGTCCGTTGCTGACTCGGCGCCGTCGTCGCCCTTGCCGTCGTCCTGGTCCTCCGACGCCTCCAACCGGGGCAGCGGGTCGGGCGACAGGGGGGTCAGGTCACCCTCGGCGTCACGTTCCTCCGACGTCTGCTCTGGCGGGTCGGCGGCAGTCGCCGGCAGCTCGCCAGTGGCGCGCGGTTCGTCCTCCTCCGGCGAGGACCGCGGGTTCCAGCCCGGCACGGGCGCGTCGGAGCCGGCGGGGACGACTTCACCGCCGCCGGGCTCATCCGCGCTGGGCGAGGCATCGGACGTCGCCACCGCACCGGAACCGGCAGGGACAGTTCGGAACCAGGGTGGCGGCCAGTGCCGCACCTCGTCGGCCGGCTCCTCCACGGCGCCTGGGTCGACCTCGGCCTGCTCCGTCGTGGCACCCGTGGCACGGGCACTGGTCGGCACCTCGCCGTCCTCGTCGCTCCCCGCTGTGGGCGTTTCCCAGAACCAGGTGGGTGCATCGGAGCCGGGATCCGGCTCACCCGACTCCTCGCGAGCGTGGGCGGCCGGTGCGATGTCGGGGAGATGGCGACCGGCGGCGTTCACGATCGTACGGCGGAGGGTGTCTGCGGGGGCATCGGCGTTCACGGTCCCATCGGCCAGGCTCGACGGGTGAACCGGGTCCGGCCCCGACTGGAGCAGCACCAGGCGCGTCGCCGGCGCGACCGCGGCGAGGCGGGCGGCGATGTCGGCAACCTCGGCGAGGCGGTCGCTGAGCACGAGGACCTCCGGCTGGAGCACGCGCGTCTGGTCAACCACCCCGCTCGCGTCCATGACCGCGCCACAGACGTCAAGCTGGTCGGCGTACTCGCCGACGCGCTCGTGAAGACCCACGATCTCTGGAAAGGGGGCGGCGATCACAATCCGGATCGCTGGACTGACTGGTTGTTCGTCCATCGGCGTCATGGTAGGTGCCGCGCGGCTCCACGGGACACCGTCGTGACCGGCGGGCGATCAGGTTGCGACGCCGCCGAGCAGGTGCCCAGACACAGAGAAAGGAGAGCCGCACCGCGGCTCCCCTTGTCACTTCTCTGTCGTGGTGACGGTATTAGCTACCGAGACCGCTGCTGATGTTCGAGAAGACGTTCTTGACTTGGCTGCCGACAACCGTAAGGATGACGATGACGACGACGGCGATGAGCACGAGGATGAGTGCGTACTCGACCATACCCTGGCCTTCCTCGTCCTGTTCCTGACTGCGAAGCATGAGCTCGCGAAGTCGCAGATAGAGAGTGCTGAGCATCTGGGATTCACCTCCTTTGTTCGGGATTTGTCCTTGTCCGTGCCCCGGGGATTGCGCCCGGTGACACCACGAACTATGGACGCCGCAGAGGGTCAACGCGATGCTCAGACTGCGAAAGGATCGTAACAAAGCCTCGTACATCCGAGACACGGGAATTCCCTTGCCCCGCTTACACTCTAGGCGATGAGTACCTCCGCTGCGACAGCTCCCTCCACGCGTCATGCCTCTCTTGATTCTCTCCGCCTCAGGCTCTTCGGTCAGCTCGTTCCGGCGACGTTTTTCGCCCTGCTCGGTTACATGCAGCTGATGCGAGTCATCGCCGATGCGCGCGCGCTGCCACACCCGGTCACCGTCGGCGCTCTACTGGGCGCACCGGTGCCCGCGTCGCTCTACCTTCTGTTCTGTGCCATCCCCGTGTTCATCTACGTTGGACGACCGGCACCGCGTGCGCGCGACGGCCGGCTGCTGCCGCGGGCCGCCGGTCTCGTCGGCACCACCATGCTGCTGGTGGTCGGCGCGCTGCCGCAGAACGACCGCCTGTACACCCCGCCGTCATGGGCGTTCGGACTGTCGACCGCGACCAGCATCGTGGCGTTCGGGCTGGCGGTGTACGGGCTCCTCTACCTGCGCCGCAGCCTCAGCCTCATCCCCGAGGCACGCCGCCTGGTCACCGGTGGACCCTACCGGGTGGTCCGGCACCCACTCTATGGCGCCGAGATCCTCGCCTCGGTCGCTTTCGCCGCGGTCAACCCGGCGGTGCTCGCGGTGATCATGCTGGTCCCCTTCGTGTTGGTGCAGCTGACCCGCGCCCGCTTCGAGGAGCGGCTGCTGAGTGGCATCTACCCTCAGTACGCCGTCTACGCTGCACACACCAAGCGGCTGATCCCCTTCATCTGGTAGCAATGGCCTCGTTTGGTTCGAGGAGCGTGGTGACATGTTCCCAACCGCGGTCGAACCACTGTGCTTCGCGGACGCGTGGAGCGACGCCGGCAGACCGCTCGTATACTTGCTGCCGAGGGGGCGCAGCCGGTACAAACCGACGAGGAGCCCTGGTCGCATGACGCGTCGAATCCTGGTCGTGGATGACGATCCGCGGCTCCTCCACGTCGTGTGCATGTACCTGGGAATCGAAGGGTACGAGGTGACGATGGCGGCCAACGGTGAGGACGCGCTCGCCGCGATCGAGACGCAGCACCCGGATCTCGTGATCCTCGACATCATGATGCCGGGCATGGACGGCATCGAGGCCTGCGAGAGGATTCGCGGCAATCCCGGCACAGCCGACCTGCCGGTGATCATGTTCAGCGCACTGTCGGGCGACCAGGACGTGGAGCGCGCCCGCCTCGCCGGGGCCAACCACCTGATCACCAAGCCCTTCAACCTGGTCGGGCTGGGCTCGGTGGTCAAGACCTTCTTCGATTCCGACAGCCCCGTCCCCGCCTGATCACTGCCCGGCGGAGGCAGCACCGTCGCCCGCCCTGCCTCAGGGGACACTGGTGCCGGCCGACGTTCCCTCGAGGAAGTGGGTGGTGAGGTCTGTGGACAGTAGCGGGGAGATGATCCGCTGCAGCGTGGGCTCGGCGCCGATGGCGCGGCCGGCCAGCGTCGCGCTTCGGACGCTGTCGGCGGCCGTTGCCCGGCCCGGCGGCACGTCGTTGGTGGGCAGGGACGGCGCATTGCCGACCGACAGCGCCACGAGGAAGAGCAGCAGAGCCTGGAAGAACCCGACGGCCGCGCCCACGAGCAGCCCGGCCACGCGGTCGAAGGTGAGCACCAGCATCCGTTCGATACGTTCCGCAAACATTCGGCCGATCAGTTCGAAGCCCAGCACAACCACCAGCGTCACGGCGAGGAATGTCCAGGCGTTGGCGTAGATACTGCCCTTGTCGATGAAGCCGGCGATGCCGTTGCCAACGTAGAACGCCGCCACCACGCCGACGTACAGGCCGGCGAACGACAGCACGCGTCTCACCGTGCCCGTGCGCCACCCGATCGCCGCGTTGACGACGATGAGGAACACGAGCAGTGCGTCGGCGCCGAACTGCTGGAGAGTGCTGTCGAATGCGGCCACCATGCCGCCCGGAACGTAC